>DATCBL010000094.1:0-3725 GCA_036511875.1 Acidimicrobiales bacterium | reverse complement strand
GGACTCTGGCCACTTCGCCAACGAGACGGTGGCCGTCCCCATCAAGGGGGAGGACGGCAGCTTCACCGGCCAGTCCCTCGACGCCGACGAGGGCATCCGGCGCAACGCCTCCCTCGAGGCCCTGGCCGGCCTGCCCCCGGCCCAGAACTGGGAGCCGGACACCGCCCCGGACATCACCGCCGGGAACGCCTCCCAGATGACCGACGGAGCCGCGGCCATGCTCATCGCCGAGCGGTCGGTGGCCGAGCGACTCGGGCTTCCCGTCCGGGCCCGCTTCGCCCACGCCACCGTGGCCGCCGACGACGCCGCCATCGTGCTGTCGGCCCCGGTCCCCGCCACCCACCGGCTCCTCGAGCGGTCGGGGATGAAGGTCGAGCAGTTCGACGCCGTCGAGTGCAACGAGGCCTTCGCCGCCATCCCCCTGATGTGGAACCGGGCCTTCCACGCCGAGCCCGAGCGGCTCAACCCGAGGGGCGGGGCCATCGCCATCGGGCACCCCCTGGGGGCCAGCGGCGTGCGGCTGGCCTCGACCCTGCTCAACCACCTGGAGGCCACCGGCGGACGGTACGGGTTCCAGACCATGTGCGAGGGCGGTGGCCAGGCCAACGCCACGGTCATCGAACGGCTGGCCTAGCCGCCGTCCCGCCGGCCGGGCCGGGCCGGTGGGCTACCCCTCGGTCGGGGTCGCGGCCCTCGACTGCACATAGGCCGCCGTCCCGGCCAGGAACCCATCGACATCCTGGGCCTTCTGGGCGGCGAACTCGGCAAAGTACCCCGGCACGTAGATGGACAGCGCCCCGGCCGCCACCCCCTCGAGGATGGTCGCCGCCGCCTCCTCCACGGTGATGGAGGGGACGTCCCCGGTGAAGGGGTCGTTGTCCGGCAGGGTGAACAGCTCGGTGTCGACCACGCCGGGGTAGACCACCGATACCTTGACCCCCGTCGACCACAGGTCGACGGCCATGGACTCGGAGAAGACCGACAGCGCGGCCTTGGACGCCGAGTAGGCCGCCTCGCCCGGGGGGCTCAGCGTGGCGGCCACCGAGGCCACCGACACGATGGTGCCGGACCCCCGTTCGACCATGTGGGGGAGCAGGGCCAGGGTCAACCGCACCGGTGAGAGGTAGTTGATGGCCATGACCGCCTCGACCGTGGCCGGGTCGAGGGCAGTCACGTGCCGGCGCTTGGGGATGCCGGCGTTGTTGACCAGGATGTCCACCCCGCCCAGCTCGTCCAGGGCCTGCCCGGCCAATCGGTCGACGGCGGCGTGGTCGGACAGGTCGACCGCCCACATGGTGGAGCCGGGGCTGTGGACCCGGCAGCGCTCCAGCACTTCCGACAGCCGGTCGGGCCGGCGGGCGGCGATCCCCACCGTGGCCCCCGCCGCGGCGAAGGCCTCGGCCAACCCGGCGCCGATGCCGGACGATCCCCCGGTGATGAGCACCCGGGCCCCGACGAAGCTCCCTGCGGCGGTGTCGGACACGCTTCCCCCTTCAGTCGTTCTGCATGGTGTCTGGACTCGACGTCCCGGTGTCGCTCAGCGGTTCTTCCACACCGGTGGGCGCTTCTCGGCAAAGGCCCGGGGCCCCTCGACGGCGTCCTCGCTCGAGAACACCTCGCCGGAGAGAGACGATTCGATGCGGTAGGCCTCCTTCATGTCCACCGCCAGCCCGGTGAGCACCGACTCCTTGGTCTTGCGCACGGCGAAGGGGCCGTTGGCGGTGATCCGCCGGGCGTAGTCGAGCGCCCGCTCCATCACGTCCCGCGGGGCGCAGACCTCGTTGAGCAGCCCCATCTCGTAGGCCCGCTGGGCCGGAACCTGGTCGGCGCAGAGCAGGAGCTCCATCGCCGCCGGAAAGGGGATCTGGCGGGGGAGGCGAACGGTGGTCCCGCCGCCGGCGAACAGTCCCCGTTTGGGTTCCATCACGCCGAAGGTGGCGGTGTCGGCGGCGATCCGGAGGTCGCACCCGCCGAGCATCTCCATCCCGCCGGCCACACAGGTGCCGTTGATGGCGGCCACGATCGGCTTGTAGAGCCGCACGTTGCGGAGGACCGCCTTGACCCCGTCGTCCAGCCGGTAGCCGTCGATCTCGGTGACCCCGGCCTCTTTCATGCTGGCCTGGAGCTTGGTGATCTGGGGAATGTAGGTCTTGAGATCGGCCCCCACGCAGAAGTCCGGGCCTACCCCGGTGATGACGGCCACGTAGGCGTCGTCATCCTCGCCGAAGCGCTCCCAGGCCATCCGCAGTTGGGCGAAGTGGTCCATGTCCAGCGAGTTCCGGGCCTCGGGACGGTCGATGGTGATGCGCACGATGTGATCGTCACCGGGCTCGTAGTGGATGGTCATGGATGCACTCGCAGTTCTGGTCGGGACGGAGCGCCGCGGCCCCCCGTGCTCCGGGGTCCGACACGCTCCCGTCGGTGGCTGCCACCGGCCGGCGAGCCGATGGTGATGATAGGCGGGGCGACCGGGACGTGCTGGAGCCGTCCCCCGGCCGAGCGGGTCAGAGGTGGGCGGAGGTGGCTCCCTGGTCCGACGTGGTGAGGGTCACCGTGCGGCCGACCAGGTCGTCGTCGGCCGTGGCGGGCTCGTCCAGCCTGGCGTAGGAGCGCGGCCCGCCGGGGAGCTCGCAGATCAGGGCGGTCCACTCGGGACCCTGGCGGTTGTAGACGGTGGAGAAGGTCACCACGGTGGCCGGTCCGCGGGCGTCGGTGGCGACCGGCACGGTGGGGAGGGGCGCGGCGGGCTCGGACGGGAGGTAGCCACCCGGCCGGGTGGACCACAGGCTGGCCGAGTGACTGGTCATGTGCATCCCCACGCCGGACACCAGGCCGAAGGATCCCGGGTCGTTCCGCAGCACCTCGGCCATCGCCGCCAAGGCGTGGGTGGAGTAGTTGCTGCCCGGCCCCCCGTGGTAGGGGAGTCCGCCGGTCACGGTCAGGCTTCGGTCGGCCGCCTTTACCCCGAGGGCGTCACAGGCGAACGACAGCGAGCTGGCGAAGCAGGAGTAGACGTCGAGGTGGCCCACCTGGTCGACCGACGTCGGTCCCAGGGCGGCGTGCAGGGCCGCGGCCATGGCCGGGGATCGCCAGGGTTCGGGGCGGCTGGCCATGGCGGACGGCTCGTCGGCGGCGCCGGTTCCGTGCAGGTAGACCCGCTGGTCCCGGGGGACGCCCAGCGCATCGGCCCGTGACTCGGTGGCCACCAGGACGGCCGCCGCCATGTCGACGTCCATGATGGCGGTCATCAGCTTGGTGTACGGAGTGGCTACCATGCGATTGTCGGGCGTCGCCGTGCTGATCTCCCCGGGCGTCCGGGCCACCGGGAACCAGGCATGCTCGGGCTGGCCGGCGGCGATGGCGCTCATCGGGGCCATCAGCCGGCCGAGCTCCTCGCCGCGGTCGCCGAGGGACTGACCGAGATGGCCCCGTCGGGCCGTATCGAGGAGGGCGAAGGTGAGGTAGGCCTGGAAGATCCCGTTCTTGCGCTCCTGGCGGTCGATGGAGATGGGGTAGGGGCGGGGCTGGTCCGGGGGAAAGGACCAGGCCGGGTCGGGCAGATGGCGCCGGGTGGCCAGGGCCTCGGCCCCCACGATGAGGGCCAGGTCGAGCTCGCCGCGGACCATGGCCCCGGCGGCCTCGGCGGCCAGACGGACCGGCACCGAGCCTCCGAGCCCCGAGTAGGCCGACGTGGCCGGCTCGGCCCCCAGCCGCTCGGCCAGTCG
>DATCBL010000093.1:0-2673 GCA_036511875.1 Acidimicrobiales bacterium | reverse complement strand
CCGATTCCGACGGCGATGGGGTCGGTGACCTGCCGGGCATCCGAGCCCATCTCGCCGACCTGGCGTGGCTCGGAGTCGACGCCCTGTGGATCTCGCCGTTCTACCGGTCCCCCATGGTCGACTTCGGCTACGACGTGAGCGACTACTGCGACGTCGACCCCCGGTTCGGCACCCTGGAGGAATTCGACCGCCTGGTGGCCGAGGCCCACGCCCTCGGGCTCCGGGTGATCATCGACTGGGTGCCCAACCACACCTCCGACCAGCACCCGTGGTTCGCCGACGCCGTGTCGGGGCGGGCCAGCGCCCACCGGGACTGGTACGTGTGGCGGGACCCCCGTCCCGACGGGGCCCCGCCCAACAACTGGGTGGCCGCCTTCAACCTCTCCGCCCCGGCCTGGACCTTCGACGAGGCCTCGGGCCAGTGGTACCTGCACCTGTTCGAGTCGGCCCAACCCGACCTCAACTGGGACCAGCCCGCGGTAGAAGCGGCCATGCACGACGTGCTCCGGTTCTGGCTGGACCGGGGGGTCGACGGCGTCCGGGCCGATGTCATCCACTGCATCGGCAAGGACCCCGACCTGCCCGACGACCCCCCGCCGGTGGCCGGGATCCCCCACAGTGCCCTCAACGACGTGCCCGTGACCCATGAGCGGCTCCGGGCCATCCGCCGACTGATCGACGGCTACCCCGGGGACCGGGTCATCGTCGGCGAGGTCTACCTCCTGTCCACCGAGGCAGTGGCCACCTACTACGGGGAGGGCGACCAGCTCCACCTGGCCTTCAACTTCCCGCCCCTCTACGCCCTCTGGCAGCAGGGCCCGTGGACCGAGTGCATCCAGCGGACCGAGGCCGCCCTGTCCGGCCCGGGCGCCTGGCCCACCTGGGTCCTGTCCAACCACGACAACCCCCGCCACCGGACCCGCTACGACCGGGCCGCGGCCCGGCTCGGAGAGGACCCGGACACGAGGGCGCGGCGCTCCGAGGCCCGGGCGCGGGCCGCCGCGGTCCTGCTGCTGACCCTCCGCGGCACCCCCTTCCTGTTCCAAGGGGAGGAGCTCGGGCTGCTCGACGCGGTGATCCCTCCCGACCGGCGGGTCGACCCGGGGGGACGCGACGGGTGCCGGGCCCCGGTCCCCTGGGACGGAACCCCCGACGCCGGCTGGCCGACCGAGGCCGAGGTCTGGCTGCCCTTCCCGCCCGACACCGGGCACCGGAACCGCGCCGAGCTCCACGACGACCGCTCGTCGATACTCCACCTCTATCGACGGCTGATCGCCCTGCGTCACGACTCCACCGCCCTGTCGCTCGGACGGTTCGACCTCCTCGACGCGGGAGGAGGGGTGCTCGCCTACCGGCGGACCGCAGGCAGCGAGTCGTGGGCGGTGGCCGTCAACGTCACCGGCGAGCCGCTCGACCTGTCCGGGACCGACGGCCCGGGGCTGGTGGGCCTGACCGTGGCCGTGTCCGCCGACGGACGTGAGCAGGGCCGGCCGTTCCGCGGCCGGCTCGACGGCGACGGTGCCGTGGTGCTGGCCCCTCGGGGGCCGGACGGGGTGCGGGACCGTCCCGAGCCGGTGGCCTGAGTGCCGGCCCCTCGGGGACCGGAGGCCTGAAGCCCGGCGGCGTCGCCCGTGAGGGGCCACGCCGCGCTCGGACTACAACCAGGTCGCGTGCCAGTAGTCGGGAGCCCCTTCGTCACCGAGAGACATGGAATGGTCGTCCTCGTGGCCGCTGCGCCGGATGCAGCACACCAGGGTCCCGATCCACGGTCCCCGGTCGATGCAGTGCACGGCACCGCAACGGCTCCACAGAGGTTCGGCGGGCAATTCCAGGTCGTCGAGATCGAAATCGGCGTCAGACCACTGGCTGTAGCTGTGCACGTGAAGCGGATCGATCGTCACTGTGTTTCCTGCCCCTTTTGTTTCGTAACCCTCTACGAAGTGATCGGAATGAGTGCTCGGAAGCTGTAGCGGGAATTGCGATTTCGGCCGGGGCCAGCGACGACTGGGGGCCCGCCGATCGGGGATCCCCCGGTTCCGATGGGCGACCGGTCATCATGGGATCAGTGGAACCACCGCCGCTCACCGAGCGAGTCCGGAGACCGCAGGGGCACGGGTCCAGGCCCTCGTGCTCACCGGACCAGGGTGCCCCACGGTGGATCGCCGGGTCGGTTCGGGCGCTCCGCTCCCCCTCCGCCGGTGCCGGGCCGGACCCGGGCGGTCCCCGCCTCGCCTGATTGTTCAGAGTTTCATCGACGTGGACGGCCGGCCCTAGGGCTGAACTTCCTGTTCACAAGAGAGAACCTCGCAGCCAGGGTTGGAGACGGTGTTCAAATTTCTAACAAAAGCGGGCTACAATAGGGGCATGAACGGGGAGCCGACCAAGGGCATCGAGGATATCGTGCGGCGGAATGTGGCCGCACTCAGGTCCAAGGCCAACCTGACCCAGCAGGCCCTGGCCGACGAGATGCTGCTGCGGGGCATCGCCTGGACCCGCGAGACGGTGGCCCAGGTCGAGACCACCAACCGCCGGCTGGGATTCACCGAGGCCATTGTGGTGGCGGCCTGCCTCGACGTCCCGGTGGCCCGCCTGACCACCACCGGCGCCCCCACGGTGGCGGTGGGCGAGAGCGAGTGGACCGCCGCCTACCTGGGGGCGGCCATCGCCGGCACC
>DATCBL010000092.1:0-2294 GCA_036511875.1 Acidimicrobiales bacterium | reverse complement strand
CCCGCTGCCGGTGGTGACCGCGCCCCGGGGCTCGGGGGTGTGCAGCTCGGGCTCGACCGGGGCTCCCAAGGTCATCTTGGGGACCATGCCGGCCGTCTTCCTGCACTCCACCAACGTGACCTCCATGGTGGTGGCCGACTTCGGTCCAATCGAGCGTCCCCAGCTGGTCCTGTGTCCGGCACCGCTCTACCACACCAACGGGTTCACGGCCTTCCGGACGCTTCTCGGCGGTGACCCCATCGTGCTGTTGGAGCGGTTCAAGGCCCCGTTGGTCCTGGACCTCATCGAGCGGCACCGGATCACCGGGTTCATCGCCGCCACACCCATGCTGCAGCGCCTGGTCCAGGTGCCCGGGATCGAGCACCGGGACCTGTCCAGCCTGACCTGGGTCCAGCAGGGGGCCTCGCCCCTCCCGGTCTGGCTCGGCCATCGCTGGATCGAGCTGGTAGGGGCCGAGCACTTCTTCATGTCCTACGGCGCCTCGGAGAGCTTCGGGATCGTGGTGTGCCGCGGCGACCAGTGGTTGGCCCATCCCGGCACCCTGGGCCGGGGGATGACCGGCACGGAGATCCGGGTCCTCTCGGAGGACGGCGAGCCGCTGCCCCCCGGTGAGATCGGGGGCATCTACCTGAGGACCCCGACCGGTCCCCTGGCGAGCTACGTGGGGAACGACGTCAAACCGATGGACACCACCGCCGACGGGTTCACCTCGGTGGGGGATCTCGGGTGGTTGGACGAGGACGGCTTCCTCTACATGGCGGACCGCCGGGTGGACATGATCGTCACCGGCGCCGTCAACGTGTTCCCGGCCGAGGTCGAGGCGGCCCTCAGCGAGCATCCGGGCATCGAGGACGTGGTGGTCGTGGGACTGCAGGATCCGGAGTGGGGTCGTCGGGTCCATGCCATCGTGCAACCCGGCCACCCCGACCTGGACGCCGAATCGGTCATGGACTTCGCCCGGGAGCGGCTGGCCTCCTACAAGGTGCCCAAGTCGGTCGAGTTCGTTCCGTTCATCCCCCGCAGCGAGGCCATGAAGTTCAACCGGGCCGCCCTGGTGGCGGAGCGGGAGGGTCCCGGGCCGGAACGGGACGGTCAGCCGGCCGGACGGACCCCGTGAGGGCCCGGACGGTGCCCCGACCCCGCCGGGCCGGGCCGGGCCGGGCCGAGGTATAGCGTGGCTGGGCCGACCGGTGCCCCGGCCGGGTGGACGCCACCGGTCGGGGTCGTGGAGTGGTCCACGCCACCGATCGACGACGTGGAGAGCCGACGAGGAGTAGGAGAGCCATGCCCGACACCCCGAATCCAGGGAAGTACATCACCTATGAGGAGCTGGACGACGGCGCCATCGTGCGCATCCTGCTCAATCGCCCGGAGACCCGAAACGCCCAGAACCGCGGCCTGCTGGTGGAGCTGGACGAGGCCTTCCATCGCGCCGAGGAGGACGACGCCGTCCGGGTGGTCATCCTCGGCGGGGTGGGCCCCCTCTTCTCGTCGGGCCACGACATGGGCTCGAAGGAGGCCGCCGTCGAGCGGGCGCCCGGCCCCGACCAGCACCGGTCGTCCACCATCAACGGCGCCACCCGAAAGGGGGCCGAGCAGCGGATGCTCCAGGAGTGGCACTACTACTTCACCAACACCCTGCGCTGGAGGAACCTCCGCAAGATCACCGTGGCCCAGGTGCAGGGCACGGTGTATGCGGCCGGGCTCATGCTGATGTGGGCCTGCGACCTGATCGTGGCGGCCGACAACGTGTACTTCGCCGACGTGGTCGGCACCCGGCTCGGCATGTGCGGAGTCGAGTACTTCGGGCATCCCTGGGAGTTCGGGCCCCGCCGGACCAAGGAGCTCATGCTGACCGGCGACGCCATCGATGTCGACGAGGCCCACCGCCTGGGCATGGTGAGCAAGGTGTTCCCGCTGGACGATCTGGAGGAGCGCACCCTGGCCTACGCCCGGCGGATCGCCGAGCTGCCCACCATGACCGCCCTCCTCATCAAGGAGTCGGTCAACCAGACCGTCGACAACATGGGCTTCTACAACTCGCTGCAGGCGTGCTTCAACCTGCACCAGCTCAACCACTCCCACTGGGCGGAGATCCACGAGAGCAAGTACCCGGTGGCCGAGGAGCAGGACGGCATACCCAGCTGGCGGAGCGCGCCGCCCATCCGGCTCTCCGAGAAGGACGCCGTGGAGGGACCCGTTCCGGCCCGTTGAGCGCCGCATCCCCGGACGTGACCACATGAGGCTCCGAACCACCTACCGCCAGCCCGGCGCGTCCCGGTACCGGTTGCCGG
>DATCBL010000091.1:0-4602 GCA_036511875.1 Acidimicrobiales bacterium | reverse complement strand
GGACCGCAACCCGTTCCACGCCTCGGTCCGCTCGAGGTGCCCGGAGGCCTCGACGGCCGCCCGTCGTGCCGCGGTGCTGGGTGACCGCTTCAGCGCCCCTGCTCCTCGCGGACCACCCGGATCCGGTGCCAGAGCAGCACGACCACCGCGATGACCACCAGGACGGCGGCGATATAGCCGGCATAGCTGAAGGCCTTCAGCACCTGCTTGTAGCTGGACCCGAGGCTGTAGCCCAGGCTGACCAGGGCCGAGCACCAGACGGCACACCCGATCACCGTGAAGACCAGGAACTTGGCGATGGCCATCTCCCCCAGGCCGGCGGCGAAGGAGACGAAGGAGCGGAGCAGGGGGATGAACCTCCCGAACAGGACGAAGGGCTCTCCCCGGCGGGCGAACCAGGCCTCGGCCCGGTCGAGGTCCTTGTGGGTGAGGAGGACGTACTTGCCCACCCGGTCCACCAGGGGCCGCCCTCCGAAGTACCCGATCAGGTAGCCGGCCAGGGATCCCAGTACCTCGGCCAGGGTGGCCACCACGATCACCACGGCCAGGCTGAGCTGGTGGTGCCCGGTGGTGACCTGTCCGCTGGCCAGCACCCCGCCGTAGATGAGGGCGACCTCGGCCCCCACCGGCAGTCCCATCGACGAGATGAAGCTCAGGGCGAACACCGCCAGGTAGCCGTGGTCGGCGAGGAAATTCTCCATAGTCAACAATGTCTAGTCGCTGGACCGGCGGGGGACGAGCACCGTCGGAGGCCGTCCGGGCCACCCGGCGGACGGCTTGGTTCCGGTCTCGACTACCGTCGACCCGATGCGAGCCGAGCCGCGGTGAGAGACCTCGCCCGCGTCCCCACCGATCCGCTGCCGGACCGGTGCACCACCCCCGACGGGCTGGGCATCGCCGTCTACGATTTCGGGGGCCAGGGTCCGGACCTGGTGCTGGTCCACGCCACCGGGTTCTGCGCCGCGCCCTTCTGGCCCTTGGCCCGCCGCCTGGGCCGGCGGTTCCGGTGCTGGAGCCTGGACCTACGTGGCCACGGCCGGTCGGACCGGCCCTCGGACGGGGACTTCGCCTGGTCCGGCTTCGCCACCGACGTGCTCGCCGTCGTCGACCAGCTGGGGTTGGACCGGCCCTTCGGGTTCGGCCACTCCTGTGGGGGAGCCGCCGTCCTGCTGGCCGAGGAGCGCAGGCCCGGCGCGTTCCGCTCCCTGTACTGCTTCGAGCCGGTGGTCATGTCCGGACCGGCGCGGGCCCGGATGGCCGGACGGAACCCGCTGGCCGAGGGGGCCCGCCGACGTCGCCCGTCCTTCCCTTGGGCCGAGGCCGCCCTGGCCAACTACTCCTCGAAGCCGCCCTTCGCCGACCTCGACCCCGAGGCCCTGGAGCAGTACGTGGACGCCGGCCTCGAGGTGATACCGGCCGAGGACGGGGGCGACGGTCGGGCCGTTCGGCTGCGGTGCCGACGGGAGGACGAGGCCGACATCTTCACCGCGGCCATGTTCCACCCGGCCTTCGAGCACCTGCCGGAGATCACCGGTCCGGTCACCCTCTGCTGCGGGGCGGACACCGACGCCTTCGGCGTCCCGTTCATCGAGGCCGCCGCGGCCGAGATTCCCCGCTCCCGTACCGAGATCCTGCCGGGGATGGGCCACTTCGGGCCGCTGCAGGCTCCGGGCGCGGTGGCCGACTCGGTGGTCCAGGCCCTCCGCGCCGACCCCGGGCCGGAGGGTGGCGGTCCGGCCTCCGGTGGCGGCGCCAGCGGGCACGTCGACGGCACACCCTCGTCGTAGTCTGTTCCCGTGCCCTTCGAAACTCCACGGACCCTGTCCCCGTCCAAGGTGACGTCGTTCCGCGACTGTGCTCTGGCCTTCCGGTTCAACACCATCGACCACCTGCCCGAGCTGCCGACGGTCTGGACGGTCAGAGGCACCTTCGTCCACCGGGTGCTCGAGGGGCTGTTCTGGCACTACGAGCGGGGCCAGCGAACCCCGCAGGCCGCCGCGGTCCAGTTGGAGCAGGCCTGGTCGGAACTGCGGACCGACCCCGAGTTCGTGGCCCTGGCCCTCGACTCGGGCCGGGCCGACCAGTTCCGGGCCGAGGCCGAGTCCCTGGTGGAGAACTACTTCGCCATCGAGGATCCCAACGAGGTCGACCCGGTGGGCGTCGAGCTCATGCTGGAGGCCCGGCTGGGCACCATGCGGCTCCGGGGGATCCTCGACCGTCTCGACCGGACCCCCGACGGGGAGTACGTGGTCATCGACTACAAGACGGGCCGGGCCCCGTCCGAGGCCTTCGAGCATTCGAAGATGATCGGCGTCCACATCTACGCCCTGCTCTGCGAGGAGGTGCTGGGCCGGCGGCCGGTGCAGGTGAAGCTGCTCCATCTGAAGGAGCCGACCACGATCATCGCCGAGCCCTCGGAACAGGCGATCCGGGGCCAACGCCAAAAGGCCCTGGCGGTGTGGTCGGCCATCGAGCGGGCCTGCCACGACGAAGACTTCCGGCCTCGCACCTCCCCCCTCTGCCGGTTCTGCCGGTTCAAGGAGTTCTGCCCGGCCTACGGGGGCGACCCCGGGGAGGCCGTGGTGGTGCTGGGGGCCACCATGGGTGGGGCGGCATGACCGTGGTGGACCCCGACGGGAACCCCGAGGAC
Organism: Acidimicrobiales bacterium; assembly: GCA_036511875.1. Taxonomy (GTDB): domain Bacteria; phylum Actinomycetota; class Acidimicrobiia; order Acidimicrobiales; family RAAP-2; genus Bog-756. Next base: position 1,952 of record DATCBL010000091.1, on the reverse strand, counting down.
GACGGGTCCCGGGGCCCAGCGCCGTCCCGGGTGCCGCCGGGCGACCCCGGGCCCGAGGCTGTGAGCTTCTCCGGGCTGGTCCGGAAGCTCGACGACCGGGTGGACGCCTGGTTCGAGCCGCTGCGGGGCAACCCGGCCGTCGACGGGGTGGCCAAGGTGGTCACCGGCCTCGGCGACCACGGGATCATGTGGGCCGCGACCACGGTGTGGAGGGCCCGGCACACCGGCCCGGAACGGGCCCGGTCGGTCCGGGCCCTGGCCATCGCCGGCATCGAGTCGACCATCGTCAACCGGACGTTGAAAGCCGTGGTGGGTCGCTCCCGACCGGATCCCGACGGCCTGGTGCTCACCGCGTCGGGGGTGCCGGTACGCGAGCCCACGTCCACCAGTTTCCCGAGCGGCCATACCCTGGCCGCCTTCTGCGCCGTCACCGTGATGTGCCAACGCCACGACCGGGGCGGCAACGCCCTACTGTTCACCAGCGCCACGCTGGTCGGGCTCAGCCGCCTCCACCTGCGGGCCCACCATGCCTCCGACGTCATCGGCGGGGCGGCCATCGGCACCGCCCTGGGCCTGGTCGGGCGCCGGTTCGTCTGATCGGAGGGCCGGGCCGGGCCATGGGCGGGCCCCGAACCGCCCCTCCGATCAGGAATGGATCTCAGCCGACCGGGGTTGCACGGCTATGAGTTCCCGCCAAACATTCGCTGTGACCTGGGATTATCGCTGCCCGTTCGCCCGGATCGCCCATGAGCACGTCCTCGACGCCCTCGAGGCCGGGGCGCCGTGGGACGTGACTTTCGTGCCCTTCTTCCTCAACCAGTCCCACGTCCCCGAGGGGGGCGTGCGGGCCTGGGACGACCCGGCCCAGCGGTCCGATCTGGTGGCCCTGGCCTCGGGCGTGGTGGTGCGGGACCGCCTGCCCGAGCACTTCCATGCCGTGCACCGGGCCCTGTTCAACGCCCGGCACGACGAGGGCGGCGACCTGCGGGACCGAGGGGTGGTGGCCGAGGCCCTCACCCGGGCCGGGGTCGACGCCGAGGCGGTCCTGTCCGAGGTCGACTCCGGATGGCCGGCCAAGCAGATCCGGTCCGAGCACGACGACGTGGTGTCCCGGCTCGATGTCTTCGGGGTGCCCACCTTCATCGTCGGGGACGACGCCGTCTTCGTCCGGCTGATGGCCCGACCGGAGGGCGACGCCGATCTGGCCCGGACCACCATCGACCGGGTGCTGGGGCTGATCACTGACCACCCCGACCTCAACGAGTTCAAGCACACCCGCCTGGTCGGCTGACCCCCGGACACGGGCCCGGGACCGGTCAGGACCCCACCTCTTCGGCCAACGCGCCGATGGTGGCCCTGATCTCCTCGCTCGACCCGAACGGTGCGCCGCAGAACTCGGTGGCCCCGATGTCGGCGAACCGGCGGACCCGCTCCCTGACCTCGGACTCCGTGCCCACCAGGGCCACGTCAGCGGGCCCGGCCACCCCCTCCCGGTCGAGCATGGCCCGGTAGGAGGGGAGGTGGCCGTAGAGGGCCCACAACTCGGCGGCCCGGTCCCGGGCGGCATCGGCCTCCCCGGTGACGCAGACCGGGAGGGCCACCACGATCCGGGGTTCGGGCCGCCCGGCGTCGGCCGCCGCCGCCCGGATGGTCGGGATGATGTGGGCCTCGACCGTGGCCGGACCGGTCAGGTACGTGACCGTGCCCGAGGCCATCCGGCCGGCCAGCCTCAACATGGCGGTGCCGAGGGCCGCCACCAGCACCGGCGGGGCCGGGGCGGCGACCTCGAGGGGCCCGAAGGTCGAGGCGCTGAGGGTCTGGCCGGTAAAGGTGACCTGCTCGCCGAGGAGCAGGGGCACCAGGATCGAGAGGTACTCCTTCATGTGTCGGGCCGGCTTCTCGAAGGACTGGCCGAAGACGTTCTCGATCACCAGCTGGTGGGAGAGCCCGAT
>DATCBL010000090.1:0-6823 GCA_036511875.1 Acidimicrobiales bacterium | reverse complement strand
CCTCATCCCCCTGTTCGGCAGGGACGGGATCGTCAACCGCAGCGTGGCCCGGGTCTACCTGGCCGCCCTGTGGCTCTACGACCTGACCGGGGGGCTACGCATCGGTCGGCGTCACGAGAAGGTCTCCCGCGACCAGGCGCTGGCCCACATGCCCACCCTGGCCGCCGACCGTCTGGTGGCCGGCTTCCTCTACTGGGACGCCCGGGCCGACGACGCCCGGCTGACCCTGGCCGTCCTGCGCACCGCGGTCATCGACCACGGGGCGGTGGCGGCCAACCACGCCGCGGTCACCTCCCTGATCTCGGGGTCCGACGGCCGGGTGACCGGGGCCCGGGTGGCCCCCGTCGGCGGGGAGCCCTTCGAGATCCGGGCCAAGGTGGTGGTCAACGCGGCCGGGGTGTGGTCCGACGAGGTGCGCGCCTTCGACGAGCACCACAACCCCCACTCCATCCGCCCGGCCAAGGGCATCCACATCACCGTCCCCAACGAGGCCTTCCCGTGCGACATCGCCGCGGTGATCCCGGTCCGGGAGGACCACCGGTCCATCTTCGTCGTGTCGTGGGGGGACCAGGTCTACCTGGGCACCACCGACACCGAGTACGACGGGCCCCTCGACGATCCCGGCTGCCTGCCCGAGGACATCGAGTACATCCTGGGCGCGGCCAACGCCGTCACCACCCGACCCATCGGCCGCGACGACATCACCGGCCTGTGGAGCGGTCTGCGGCCCCTGCTGGCCCCGGTGGAGGGGAAGCACGCGCCGAGCGAGCGCACCGCCGACCTGTCCCGGCGCCACACCGTGACCACGTCGGGGACCGGCGTGGTCACGGTCACCGGGGGGAAGCTGACCACCTACCGGAAGATGGCCCAGGACACCGTGGACGCGGTGGTGGCGCGGCTGGACCGGCGTTCCCTCCGGTGCGTCACCAAGGACCTCCGGCTGCGCGGGGCCGGGCACGGGGTGCGGGTGCCGGCCCGCCTGGCCGCCGCCCCGCTCCCGGCGGACCGGCCCGATCCGGCCACCGCCACCGCCGCCCACCTGGCCGGGCGCTACGGGTCCGAGACCCCTGACGTGCTGGCCCTGGCCGACGGACGGCCCGAGCTGCTCGACCCCCTGGTGGAGGGATTGCACTACCTGGAGGTCGAGGCGCTCTTCGCCGTGCGGGAGGAGATGGCCTGCACCGTGGCCGACGTGCTCGACCGGCGGACCCGGGCCTCGCTGCGGGATGCCCGGGCCGCCGCCGACGCCGCCGGGCGGGTGGCCGAGCTGATCGGACCCGAGCTCGGGTGGGACGAGGGGCGCATCGGGCGTGAGGCGGAGGCCTATGCCGGGGCCCGGCGCGCCGAGCTCAGCCGGGCCGGACTCGACCCCGGTTCCGATCGGCGCCGCGCCGGCGCGGCCCGCGGCGGGGTCGGCGGGCCACCGGCCCGGCGGGGCGACGGGGGGCCGGGGTGACCGTCCCGACCCCGGTCACCGCCATCGACGCCAAACCGGCCGATGTGGCTGACCACCTGGGCGGACGGCGGGTGGCGGTGGACGACGCCCTGTACCGGCGGCTGTCCGACGTCTGTGCCCAGGTGTCCCGGCTCGACGACGACCGGGCCGAGGCCGGGCGGGACTGGTGGCCGTTGGCCATCGGGTGGGCGGCGGCCGGCGAGGTGCCGGCCCGGCCGGCGGTGGTGGCCCGGCCCGCCGATACCTCCCAGGTCGCCGCGGTCCTCGCCCTGTGCGACGCATCCCGGGTTCCGGTCACCCCGGCCGGCGGGCGGAGCGGGGTGTGCGGCGCCTCGGTCCCGCTGTTCGGGGGCGTGGCCCTCGACCTCTGCGGGCTGGCCGGCATCGGGGCGGTCGACGCCGACTCGCTGGTGGCCGACCTGCGGGCCGGCACGTTCGGGCCGGACGTGGAGTCCGGACTGCGGGACGGGCACGGCCTTACCCTCGGTCACTGGCCCCAGTCCATGGACCTCTCGACAGTGGGCGGCTGGCTGGCCTGCCGGGGGGCCGGCCAGTACTCGAACCGCTACGGGAAGATCGAGGACATGGTCCTCGGGCTGGAGGTGGTGCTGGCCGACGGCCGCATCGTCCGCACCGGGGGGCACGCGCCCCGGTCGGCCACCGGTCCCGACCTCACCCAGCTCTTCGTGGGCAGTGAGGGCACCCTCGGCGTCATCACCGAGGGCCGCTTCCGGGTGCACCCGGTGCCCGGGGGTGAGGGCCGGCGGGCCTTCGGCTTCGCCGGCTTCGCCGAGGGCCTCGACGCCTGCCGCCGGATCCTGCGCCGCGGGGCCACCCCGGCCGTGCTCCGCCTCTACGACGCCACCGAGTCGGGCCGGTCCTTCGACCGTCCCGACACCAACGTCCTCATCGTGCTGGACGAGGCCGACCCCGGCCTGGTCGACGCCACCCTGGCCGTGGTGGACGAGGAGTGCGCCCCGGCCGACCCCCTCGACGTGGCCTTGGTCGAGCGCTGGCTGGGCCACCGCAACGACGTGTCGGCCCTGGCCCCGCTGTGGCGGTCGGGCATCGTGGTGGACACCGTCGAGGTGTCGGCCCGCTGGAGTGCGCTGCCCGGCCTCTACCGGTCGGTGCTCGAGGCGCTGCACGGCGTGGAGGGGACCCTCGTGGCCTCCTCCCACCAGTCCCACGCCTACACCGACGGCGCCTGCCTCTACTTCACCTTCGCCGGCCGCCCGCCGGACCCCCTCGCCGGCGACGTGGCCGACGGCGCCGACGCAGAGGGTCAGCGGGCCCGCCGCCAGTGGGTCGACCGGTACTACCGGCGGGCCTGGGACGAGGTGACGGCGGCGACCATCGGCGCCGGCGGGGCCATCAGCCACCACCACGGCATCGGGATCAACCGGGCCCGCTTCCTGCCCGAGGCCCTCGGAGCCGGGTTCGAGGTGCTGGCCTCGGTGAAGGGGGCCCTCGACCCCCGGGGCATCCTGAATCCGGGCAAGCTCGGGCTGGCCGGCCCGTTCGGGGCGGTGCCCTGGCCATGAGCGTTCTGGTGGTCGACGTGGGCACGTCCGGGGTGCGGGCGGCGGTGGTCCGGCCCGACGGCCACGTGGAGCACGTCCACCGCGTCCAGGTGCTGCCGGACACCCCGTTCCCGGGACTGGTCGAGTTCGACGCCGCCGCCATGGCCGCCGCGGTGGTCGAGGTGGCCTCGGCCAGCCTGGCCGAGGGCGGGCCGGTGGAGGCGGTGGGCATCGCCAACCAGCGGGCCTCCACCATCGTGTGGGACCGGGCCACCGGGGTCCCGGTCGGGCCCGGGCTCGGCTGGCAGGACCTCCGGACCGTGGGGACGTGCCTCGAGCTCCAGGGCCGGGGCATCCGGGTGGCGCCCAACGCTTCGGCCACCAAGCTGGCCGCCCTGCTCGACACGGCCGACCCGGACCGGACCCGCTCCGAACGGGGTGAGCTGGCCTTCGGGACCGTCGACACCTGGGTGGCCTGGACGCTGTCGGGTGGGCACCTCCACGTCACCGACGCCACCAACGCCGGCGTCACCGGGCTCATCCACGGCGACGGCTCGGGATGGGACCCGAAGGTGCTGGCCGCCCTGCGCATCCCCGAGCCCCTCCTGCCCACCATCGTCGACTCCAGCGGGGCGGTGGGCCCGGCCGAGATCCTGGCCGGCCGACCGGTCATCGCCGGCATGGCCGGCGACCAGCAGGCCTCCCTCATCGGCCAGGGATGCACCCGGCCCGGGCAGGCCAAGGCCACCTTCGGCACCGGGGGCATGCTCGACCAGTGCGTGGGCGCCGACCGCCCGCCCCACCCGGCCCGGGGCCCGGCCGGGACGTTTCCCATCATCGCCTGGCGGCGGGGCGGTCGGGTCACCTGGGGCGTCGAGGCCATCATGCTGTCGGCCGGCTCCTGCGTGGAGTGGCTGCGGGACGACCTGGCCGTCATCGACTCCGCCGCCCAGTCGGCCGAGGTGGCCGGGCGCTGCGAGGACACCGGGGACGTGTGGTTCGTCCCGGCCCTGCTCGGGCTGGGCACGCCGGTGTGGGACTTCGGGGCCCGGGGCACCATCGTGGGGCTGACCCGGGGCAGCGGTCGGCCCGAGCTGGTGCGGGCGGTCCTCGAGGGGGTGGCCCACCGGGGCGCCGACCTGCTGGAGGCGGCCCAGAGCGACTCGGGGCTCCCCATCGGCCCGCTCCGGGTGGACGGGGGCATGTCGGACAACCCGGTGTTCACCCAGGCCCTGGCCGACGCCTGCGGCCGCCCGGTCGAGATCGCCCCGGTCCTCGACGCAACCACCCTCGGGGCCGCCTTCCTGGCCGGGATGGCCGTCGGGATCTGGGCCGACGAGGAGGAGGTGGCCGCGTCCTGGACGCCGCGCCGGGTGGTGGATCCCCGGGGGTCCGAAAGGCAACGGGCCGAGCGGAGGGACCGCTGGCTGGACGCTCGGGGCCGGTCCCTCGGCACCATCCCCGAGCTCTCCGCCCTTGACTTCTGAGCCCGATGCCCCGCTCCGACCCACCGGCCCGGGAGCCCGGCCCGGGAGCCCGGCCCGGGAGCCGGTGCATTGAAGAGTCGCCCTGGGAACGCCTAGGGTGGGTTGGTAACCACGCTCGGCGATGACCTCGACCCGAGGCCGACGGTGACGTCGGTGGGACGCGCCAGTGCAGGGGAAGCAGGGGACGACATGAGCACGGGCATCGAGGACGTGGGGTTCGAGCCGGTGGCCGCGGTCCTGGGCGCCCAGGCCACCATCGACGAGGCCGTGGTCACCGCCCGCTCGCTCCACCACGCCCTGTCCCAGGTCCTGCTCGGGACCCCCCGGGCGGTGACCATCGCCGTGGTGGCGGCGATGTCCGGCAATCACCTCCTGATCGAGGACGTCCCCGGGGTGGGCAAGACCGTGCTGGCCCGGGCGCTGGCCACCGCCCTCGGGGTCCAGCTCTCCCGGGTCCAGGGCCACCCCGACCTCCTCCCCTCCGATGTCACCGGGGTGACCGTCTTCTCGCCCGACACCCAGACCTGGGACTTCCGGCCCGGCCCGGTCTTCGGCCACGTGGTGCTGCTCGACGAGCTCAACCGGACCCCGCCGCGCACCCAGTCGGCCCTGCTGGAGGCCATGGAGGAGCAGCAGGTCTCGGTGGACGGCGAGTCGTGGCCCCTCCCGCGTCCCCACCTGGTCATCGGGACCCAGAACCCCGTCGGCCAGCTTGGGACCTATCCGTTGGTCGAGAGCCAGCTGGACCGGTTCGGCCTGTCCACCACCATCGGCTACCCCGACGCCCAGATCGAGACCCAGCTGGTCCTCCACAACGGGGGCCGGTACGCCCTGGACAGCCTGGTGCCGGTCTCGGACCCGACCCGGTGGGAGCGGTCCATCGCCGCCACCGCCACGGTGCACGTGGTCACCGAGGTGGCCGAGTACGCCGTCTCCCTGGTCCGGGCCACCCGCTCCACCGGGACGGTGAGGCTCGGGGCCAGCCCCCGGGCCGCCATCTCCCTCATCCGATCGGCCCAGGCCTACGCCGTGCTCACCGGGAGGGGCTACGTCACCCCCCAGGACGTCCAGGCCGTGGCGGTGGCCTGCCTGGCCCACCGGCTGATGGCCGAGGGGAGCGGGGGCGACGGCCCGGCCCTGGTGGGCCGGATCCTGGCCGAGGCGCCCGTCCCCCCGACGTGAGCGCCCCGGAGCCGGACGGGCCGACGCCGGGCTGGCGCCGGCTGTCCACCGCCGGCGTCGGCGTGGCGGCCGGGGTGTGCGGCGTGGTCCTGGTACGCACGCTCTTCGGCCCCCGGCTGGTGCTGGTCGGGGCCCTGGTCGGCCTGGTCGCCCTGTCGGCCGGCACCTCCCTCTCGTGGATCGCCTCGGGCCACCCCGGCCGGCGGGAGGCCGACCTCCTGCCCGGCGGGAGGCGGCTCCGGCGCCGGGTCCATCCGGTGGCGTGGCTGGCCCCGGTGGCCGGAAGCGTGTTGGCCGTGCTGGCCTGGGCCGGTGTGGCCCACTCCAGCGGGTCGGGGTGGGTCCAGGCCGTGGGGGCCCTGCTGGCCGCGGTGCTGTTCACCGGGCTGGTGGTCCCCCTGGTGCCGGCCCGGCGGGCCGGCGTGGCCTGCACGACGTCGCCGTCGGACACCGAGGCCGGGCGCTCGGTCGAGCTCACCCTGAGCGCCAACGGCCCGGTGCGGATCCGGCCCCGCGACCCGGTCGGGCCGACGGCCATGGCCGAGGGACCGTCCCGGGGGCCGCGTCCGGTGGTGGTGACCATCACCCCGGACCGGCGCGGCGTGCTGGAGTCGGTGGCCCTCGAGCTCGGTTCCTGCGCGCCGTTCGGGCTCCTGTGGTGGGCGAGGGAGGTCAGGGTGCCCCTGACCCGGCCGCTGCACGTGGCCCCCCGGGTCGGGATGCCCGGACCGGCCGGCTCGCGGCCCGAGGACTCGGCCGGCTCCTCGCCGTGGCGGGTGCCCTCCGGGGCCGGCGAGCCCCGCGGGGTCCGGCCGTTCGAGGCCGGGGACTCGAGGCGGTCGGTCCACTGGCCCGCCACCTCCCACACCGGGGTGCTGATGGTCCGGGAGCGGGAGCGCCAGAACGAGGAGCCGGTGGTCGTCGAGGTGGTGCTGCCCCGGGACCCGGTCGAGGCCGAGGCCGAGGCCGAGCGCATGATGGGCGTGGTCGTCCGCTACCTGACCCGGGGCCAGCTGGTGGTGCTCGGGACCCTCGAGGCAGGGGGTCGCTGCGTTCGCCCGGTCCGGGACCGGGTCGACCTCGGGAGGCGCCTGGCCCGGGCCGTCCCCCCGGCCGGCGGGCCGGAGGAGGCGGGACGGCGGTCATGACCCTGTGGGAGCGGGTGGTCCAGGCCA
>DATCBL010000089.1:0-7547 GCA_036511875.1 Acidimicrobiales bacterium | reverse complement strand
GTGGACCTCACCGTGCACCTGTTCGGCCACTGCCGGTCGACCTGGGTGCTGGCCCACAACCGGGCCCGGTTCGCCGGGGACGGCTACGCCTCGGCCGACGCCGCCCTCTGGGACTGCGGGGACGACGGGACGGAAGCCCCCCGGCTGGTGGCCTACGCCACCCAGCTGTTCCTGTTCACCTTCACCGGTTGAGCACTCGGACCCTGGGTCCGGCCGTCGAAGCTCGGCCAGCACCACGGGCTCGGATCACCACCAGCGTGGCGCCTGGACCCCAACGTGGCGGCCAGCAGGCCCGCCGCCAGCTTCCCGAGGCACCCGATCCGGGGTGCCGACACCGTTCCGCCTCCGCCCCTCGCCTGCCGCCACGTTGACCCAGCCATCCCGTGCGGAGCAGGCCCTTGGCCTCATGTCCGACGGAGCTTGGCATCTTCCGGTTCCCGCTACGTCAATCATGGCGTGCGACCCCAGGAATAGCAGCCCAGGATATAGTTCTGATTACGCAGTAGTACTGTTGCTTTATTCGGCGGACGATTCGGAGACCCATGACCATGACGGAGGGCGGACCAACTCGCGGCCGGCCGCCGACCCCGAGTCTGTCCAGCGAGGCGGTGGCCATCCTCGAGCGCAACGCCTTCTCCGCCCTACGCGGACCCAACAGCCGGGGCGCCGTGCCCCGCAGTGCCTTCGAGGGAATCGACGTCTCCACCGTCGACCGTTCCCTGAAGCGGGAGTTCGGCGGCGAGCGCGGCAGGACGCCGTTCGACCTGGCCTCCCGCCGGGTGAGTACGGTCGAAGGCGGTACCACCTCGACATTGCAGTCGGTCTTCGAATTCGTCGCCCAGAGCTTCCGCGACACCGACTCCATCGACGAGACGCTCCGCGTCTTTCTCCGGGCCAATTTTGAAACGGCGTGCGAGGAAGAAGGCCTGCTGGCCTCCTTCATCGTGCAAGCCGCCGCCTGCGCTCACCTCCAGAGTGGCAATGAGGACGGGCCGGATCAATCCCGAGCCGCCCGAGAAGTCATCGCCCTGCGTCAAGAGCTCTACGCCGAACTGACCATCGCCTTTGCCGCCGGCCTGGCCATCGCCTTGCGACGACTGAGGCGGCGCCCCAGGGCATCGCACTCCTTATCGGAGATCGTCCTCGCGGTGGGTGCCACCAGTGACGGATTCCTGTTTCAGCACAAGCTGCAGCCCGAGCTCTTCGGCGTGGACCTCGTGGTCGACACCCAGTGGAACGTGATCTGGAGCATGACCGAGCCCGGGCTGTTGGATCCGCCGAGCCGCTCCAATCCCTCGGAGCGAAGACTGGTCGAGGCGGGGCTGGCCCACTTCGTCGAGGGTCGCGTCCCATCCCTTGAACCATTGGCCCGAGAGTGCCGCGTGCCGTTGGACGAGGTCCTGGAGCTGATTCCTACCGACGAGGCACTGGCCCAACGGTGCATGGACTACGCGGTGGGGAATTCGGTGGAGACCGAAGCCATCGCGGTGAACGTCAAGGGGGCCGAGCTGGCGGCGGTGCGGGACCTCCTGATCGCCACCACCCACCAGGCGGAGGCCACGCCCCTCTTGATCGAAGTGATCCTCCGAGACAAGGACACCGGCTTCTGCGGCGAGGCCCGGCGTCACATCGCCGAGGCCCTCGGGCAGTCGGGCGCGGTCAACCTCGATCGAAGCACCGCGGACGGAGTGGCGCTGATGCTGCTCGACGCGGCCCTGCAGGGCGAAGCCGGAAAGCCGGTCTGGCAGAACGGCCTGGACGCGTTCGCCTCGGACCAGTGAGCCTCGCCCCCTGAGGTTGGCCAGCCACGATAAGCGGAGCACCGGGTTCGACCGACCGAGCAGAGCCAACCCACGTCGGTCGGAGCCCCCCGGCCGGTCCCGGGTCGGGGTCAACCGGCTTGGACGTCGACCGTCACCGGCGGGAGCGGCGTGCCTCGGGCGTCCTCCATGGTGACGTCGAGCACGAAGCTTCCCGGAGCCGCGGCGCCGACGGTCAGGGTGACCGTGGGCGGCGACCCAATGGCCGACGACGGGCAGCTGCCGCCCACCTCCAGCTGGCCACTGCTCGGGGTGACGGTCAGCCCGGCGCCGCGGGCGCTCCAGTGGACCACCGAGACTCCCGGTTGCGCCGCCGCCGCGCTGAGTTGGACGGTGGTGGTCTGTCCCGCGGCCACCGCGGTCGCCCCGCTGGGCACGGAGAAGCCGACGGCCGGGAGCCGACCGGTGCCGTAGGACGGGGGGGCGGCCCCGGGGCCGGTCCCCCACGACGGGTCGGGCCGGGAGGACAGCCCGTAGGTCAGGACGCCACCGGTGGTGAGGACCGAGGCCGGCAGCCAGGGCTGGGTCCACGCCGTCGACGAGGCGGCCGACGTCGAGCCGGTTCGGGACGGGACGGACGAGCACGACGGCGCCGGGGCCGGCCGGGTCACCCCGGTGACGGTCAGGCGGTGAACGTAGGGGGCGTAGGCCGACGCCGCCGCGGCGTGCTCCACCAGCCGGTGGCCGTCGGGGAGGAGCACCGAGACGGTGGGGAAGAGCGGGCTGGCCAGGGCCAGGTCGCCGGTCCCCGGGGTGACCGGGTAGAGGCCGAGGGCGGCCCACACGTACCACGACGAGATGGCGCCGAGGTCGTCGTTGCCCGGCTCGTCGACCGGGGCGTCGGCGTACAGCTCGTCGGCGATGGTCCGGACCGTGGCCTGGGCCTGCTCGGGGGCCCCGACGTAGTCGTACTCCCACGGCGTCCACAGGCTCGGCTCGTTGCCGGCCCAGTCGTAGGGCTGATAGCGGGTGGCGTTGAGGGAGGTGAAGAAGGTGTCCAGTCGGCCGACGGCGGCTGCGTCGCCGCCCATCAGGCTGGCCAGGGCCGAGAGGTCCTGGGGCACCGCCCAGGTGTACTGGATGGCGTTCCCCTCCTCGAAGCCCAGCTGGCCCCCGGGCTCGAACTGCGAGGTGGCAAAGGCCGGCCCGGCCGGGAAGCTGCCGTCCTCGGCCCGGGCCTGGAGGTAGCCGGTGGCCGGGTTGAACAGGTACTCCCAGTTGTGGGCCCGCTGCATCATCGACTGGTACACCGGGTGGTCGCCGAGGGCCAGGGCCATCCGGGCTATGGCGAAGTCGTCGATGGCGTACTCCAGGGTCACCGACCCCCCGATGGAGTAGTCGATGGAGGTGAGGTCGAGCGAGTCGGCCGGGACGAAGTGTTGGCTCAGGTACTGGCTCAGGTACTGGCGCTCGATCTCCAGTCCGTGCCCGGTCTCGGCCTCGGTGGCCCCCTTGACCATCTCGGCCAGGGCCCGGTGCACGTCGAAGTCCCGGACCCCGAAGGCGTAGGCGTCGGCGATGATGGGGTCGGCGGAGTCCCCGTTCATCTGCGACTCGTCACCGCCCACGATGGCCCACTTGGGGAGCCAGCCGTTCTCGGTCCCGTCGTCGACCAGCGACTGGACCATGTCCCCGGCCTGCTTCGGAGCCACCAGCGACACCAGCTGGATCTCCGACCGGTAGATGTCCCACTCGGAGAAGTTGGCGTAGTGGGCGCCCTCGGCGGTCCGGTGGACTCTCCCGTCCGACCCGGGGTACTCGCCGTTGTCGTCGCTGACCACGTCGGGGTCGAGCAGGGAGTGGTAGAGCGCGGTTTCGAACGTCCGTTGCTGGGACGGGCTGCCCCCGCCCACGGCGATCCGACCGAGCGCGGCGTTCCAGGACGCCGTGGCCCGGGTCTGGACCGGGCCGAGCGACCATCCCGGGTCCTCCATGGCCAGGTTGTCAGCGGCATCGGCCCCGCTGACGTAGGAGATGCCCACCTTCATCATGACCGTCCGGTCCGACCGGGTGTCGAAGGTCACATAGGCCCCGCAGGCCGATCCGGTGCACGAGGTCGAGCCGGGCGAGACCGACGTTCCGTCCCAGCTCCCGGCCCCGGTGAACGGGCGGTCGAAGCGGGCCACGAAGTAGAGCGTGTAGTTGCCCCCGGTGCCACAGAAGCCCCCGCTGGTCACGTGCCCGGTGAGCTCGTCACGGCCGACCACCCGGACCGAGGAGGCGGTGGCCGGGTTGGCGCTGTCGGCCACCTTGACCAGCACGTTGGCCGCCGCGGTGGCCGGGTAGGTGAAGCGGGACAGACCGGTCCGGGTGGTGACGGCCAGCTGGGTGCCGATCCCCGCCGGGCCGAGGGTGACGGCGTAGCGCCCGGGGGCGGCGTGCTCGTCGGCGTGGGAGAAGGAGTCCGAGGTGCCGGCCGGCGTCGGGCCGACCGGTCCGACGGTCGGGAGGATGGGCACGTCCCCGTAGCTGGGGCAGCCGGTCCCGCTGAGATGGTCGAGGCTGAACCCGTTGACCGCGGTGTCGGCGTAGGAGTAGCCCCCACCCGACGCCGCCGCGTCCGGGGTGGTGTCCGGGCTCCACTGGATCATGCCGAAGGGGAGGTCGGCGCCGGGGAACTCCCCGACGGTCCCCGGACTGATCGGACCGGAGCCGGTGCCGTCGAGCGGTCGGACCAGGGCGGCCGGATCTGCCACCGGTGCGGGGGTCGGTGGCGGGACTGCCCCGGCCGTCGGGGTGAAGGGGGCGGCCACCGCCACCCACCCGAGCAGCACCGCCGCCACCACGCCCAGGGCCAGGGCCCTCCCCCACCTCCCCCTGGGCCCCCCGGACCGCACACCTTCCACGGGGAGGACGGTAGTGGACGGGGGGCTCCCGGACCGGGTTGGCCGGGACGGGTGGCTCGGCTCGGGTCGGGCCCGGCCGAGGGGGTCAGATCCGCGCCAGCGCGGTCAGGATCACCCTGGGTCGCCTCCGACTATCCCCCTGGCTGTGCGGTGGCCGGCGCCGGGTCGGTCTCGTCCGGTGCCCGCCCGACCGTGAGCTTGGCGCTCATCTTGATGGCCTTCACCGAACTGGTGGCGCCGGTCTGGAGGACGACGGCGACGGCCAGCATCACGATGGCCAGGTAGCGGAAGGTGTGGGAGCCGAGCAGGAGGATGGCCACCCGGCCCAGCGCGAACGGTGGGGCACAGACCACGGCCCCGATGGCCCCGCCGACCGCGGTGGCGGCGAGCTTGTCCCGCCGCGACCGTTCGGACTTCACGCCGATGAGCCGGGCCGGGACCGACACGTAGGCCACCATCATCACCGCGACCACGATCCCGAGGGTCACTGAGAACCACACCTTCCCCCAGCGGTCGACCACCATGGTGGCGAACCCCAGGGCCAGGCCCACGACCAGGCCCCAGGCCAGGACGGTGCGCAGGTGGCGCCGGGCCTCGGCGAACGCCGGGCGGATCTCGGGGGCGCCGGGCTGGGAGATGGCGAAGGCGAAGACGGCGTTGAGGAAAAAGCTGCCGGCGGTGAGGGCGGCGATGACCAGCAGCACCAGCCCGAGGAGCGGCCCGCGGAGGAGGTGGAACTCCTTGCCGTGGAGGGCGTGGGCCTTGAGGTCGACCATGGCCGCCCAGATCCACATGGCCGGGAGGATCTGGACCAGGGTCAGCCTCCAGTTGGTGAACAGGAGCTTGATGCCCTGGAAGAGCATGGAGAACGCCCCCACGATCAGGGCCAGGGGCGCCAAGAGCCGACTGCGCTGGCTCAGGGCCAGGATGGCCGACTCCACCATGGCGTCGTCACCGTCCCGGATGGCCCGGGCCAGCCGCCGGAACTGGACGGCCACCGCCGCCCGCCGGGTCCGGGGGGGTCCGTCGTCGGTGGGCACCGACGGAGAGGGCTCGGTGAGGTTCGAGGCGGGGGCCACGTCCGTGCTCACCTTCACTTTCCGAGTCGGGCGACCGTCGGAATTACGGAGGCCGATCCGATCACCCTGTGCGCCGGAGGGAGCAGACCGCACCAGAGTAACTGGCGACGCTGCCCGGCCCACGGCGGCCGGGCCGAGCCCGGTCGGCCGGAAGGCCTAGCCCAGGATCTTGGCCTTCTCCGCCTCGAACTCGGCCTCGGTCAGGGCGCCCGAGTCCTTGAGGGCGGCCAGCTGGGTGAGCTGGGCGATGGGGTCGGCCGCCGGGGCCGCCGGTGCAGGAGCGGGGGCGTACTCGGGGGGGGCGGCCTGGGCCTGTTGCTCCTGGGCCGCCGCGGCCTGCTTGTTGGCCATGTGCCCGCCCACCACTGCGGCGGTGCCCACCACTGCGGTCGTGCGTACGGCCATTCTGGCGATCGGTCGTCTTCTCATCATGATGGTTCTCCTGTCTTCGAACGGTTCAGACTGCCGACGGCAGTGCCGAGAGGGCGGGCTCGATCAGCTCGTGGGGGATCCGGGCCCCTTGGAGCACCACGCCCCCCGAGTCCCGGACCGCCTGGGCGAAGGGGGCGGCCCAGCGGTCCTCCCAGATGAGCAGGGCGGCCGACGAGTTGGGCTCCAGCTGAGCGGCGGCGAACTCGATGTCCTCGGCACCGATGAGGCCACCGACCTCGCCGTCCAGGTCGCCGAATCCGGCCAGGGCATCGAGATCGTCGATCTCAAAACTCAGGACGGCCCCGTCGGCATCCTTCCCGATGAAGATGAGGTCGAGGATCCGTACGGTGTCGGACTCCACCAGGGCGATGAGCTCGGGGGCGATCTTGCCGCTGAACTCGTTGCCCGGGAAGCCCACGATGATGTATTCGACTGGTCCGATGGTCATGGGATGGTGCTCCTCGCTTCGCTGTGGTTTTCAGGGTACGTGTCGGAAGGGTCGCTGTCCTCATCCGGTTGGGGTGATTGGCTTCGGCCCGGTGTGCGAGCCTGCCGGGGACGTTAGCGCTCGATGGGGAGGGCGCCTCCCTCGGCGGCCTCCCGCTCCTCTTTGTTAGGCAGCCCCCGCACCAGGCTGATCAGCAGCACGGCCACGGCCGCCCCCACCACCGGTCCGACGATGTAGATCCACCAGCCGGTGAAGTCGAGGCTGACGATGTCCGGCCCGAGGGTGCGGGCCGGGTTCATGGAGGCGCCGCTGATGGGACTGGCGAACAGGCCCAGCAGGGCCACGGTGGACCCGACAGCCAGGGCGGCATTGTGGCCGATGCTCCGGTAGCCGGTGGCGGTGTTCAGGATCACCGAGACCAGGATGGCGGTGAGCACGATCTCCATCACCAGGGACCGCCAGTCACCACCGGGCTTGGCGATCGGGTAGTTGCCGCCCGAGGACACGTGACCGTACATGCCCTGGAGGAAGAAAGCCGCGGCGACGGCCCCGGCCAACTGGACCGCCAGGTACGGGAGCACCCACGCCACCTTGAAGACTCCCCGACTGGTGAATGCCAAGGTCACCGCCGGGTTGATGTGGAGCCCGGACAGGGGACCGAGGGCGTAAATCATGGCCATCACCACCGCCCCCGGCGCGATCACCGCGGCGGTCCGGCTGATCGGGCCCCCGCCCACGTAGTGGTTGATGACCCCCGAACCGGCGGCCACGGTGACCAGGATGAAGGTGCCGACGAACTCGATGATCAACCGGATCCACAGCGGCCGGTGCCGCAGGGTGTCCCGCTCGAACTTGATCAGGTAGCGGCTGCCAATGAGATCCATGGTGGCCGGGTCGGCCGGCGGGGTCGGGCGGGTGGCGG
>DATCBL010000088.1:0-4796 GCA_036511875.1 Acidimicrobiales bacterium | reverse complement strand
GGCCTCCTCGGTCATCCCCCCCACCACCCCGCCGTAGACGGCGGCGGACTTGGGTGCCTCCGAGGCGTGCTCGGTGGCGTAGACCACCGCCTCGGCCAGGTCGGCGGCGAAGGTGTCGGCCACCCCGGGCTGGGTCTGGGGTCGGGTCACCGCCATGTGCAGCGCGTTGGGGTACTGCTGGCCGTTGAAGCGCCAACCGCGCAGACGCATGAAGTCGTTCACGTGGTACACGTCGAAGTCGTCGGACGTGAAGCTGAACAGGAAGGTGGGGCTCCCGAGGATGCGCAGCTCCGGGTGTGAGCGCACCGCCTCTTGCATCACCGCGGCCGTCTCGAAGATGGCCCGGGCGTAGTGGAGGTAGCCCGGGCGCCCCAACTGGACCATGGCCGCCCAGGTGGCCGCGATCAGGCCCCCGGAGCGGGACCCCTCCATGCCCGGCGAGCAGTACTTGCCGCCGCTCCAATCGGTGAGGAAGAAGTACTGGGAGTCGCGGAGGGCCTTGTCCCGGAAGGTCAGCACCGAGGTCCCCTTCAGGGCGTAGCCGTACTTGTGGGTGTCGGCGGACAGCGACGTCACCCCGGGGAGCCGGTAGTCGAACACCGGCACGTCGTAGCCCAGCTCCTGGCCGAAGGGCAGGATGAATCCGCCCAGGCAGCCGTCGACGTGCAGGCCGACCTCGTGGCGCAGGGCGATCTCGGAGAGCTCCTCGATGGGGTCGATGGTCCCGTAGCCGTAATTGCACGCCGACCCCACGATGGCCACGGTGTCGGCGTCGATGTGCCGGTCGACCCACTCCGTGTCCACCCGGGTGGTGACCGGGTCGACCGGGGCCACCCGGAGCTCGATCCCGAACAGATGGCACGCCTTGTCGAAGGCCGGGTGGGCCGTCTCCGGCTTGATCACGTTGGGCCGGGTCACGCCCCGGTGGGCGGCGCCGTACTCGCGGTAGGCCAGCATGGCGTGACAGATGCTGCCGGTGCCCCCGGTGGACACCAGGCCGGCCGGCTCGCCGTCGGAGACCGCCTCGGCATGCAGCAGGTCCAGGGTCATGGCGATGATCTCCGCCTCGAACTTGGTGGCGCTGGGGCAGATGTCCCGCTGGAGCACGTTGACGTGGGCGAACAGGCCGAAGGCCTGGTTCAGGAACCCGTAGTGGTCGTGGTCGCCGCAGTACATGGTGCCCGAGCACTTCCCCGACTCCCACGAGGCGTCCTCCTCGGTGGCCATGGTCCGCAGGGTCTCGAGGATCTCGGCCCGGGGCGTGCCCTGTTCGGGGAGGGTGCGGTGCACGGCGAACCGGCCGTCGTAGGGGAACGTGCTCATGGTGGTGGCTCCTTGCCTGGCGTCCGAGCTCCTCGGGGGCGCATCTGGGCTGCACGGTACACGGCATCGATGACGGTCATGTTGGCGACGGCGTCGGCCGGAGGGGTGAGGACCGGGCCGTCGCGCAGGACGGCGTCGCAGAAGGCATCGAGCTGGTAGGCGTAGGTGGGGCGACGCGACGGGAACTCCCGGCGGGACCGGCCGCCCGAGCGCACCGTCAGCCAGCCGGCGGTGTGGGGGGCGATGGGGTTGACCGCCCGCAGCTCGCCCCGGTCGCCGGTGACCCGGGCGGACAGGTGGAGCACGCGCTTCGACCACATGGAGCAGTGCACGGTGGCGGTGTGGCCGCTGGGGAAGACCAGCTCGGCGTCCATGGCCCGGTCGACCTCCGGGCTGTGGAGCTTGGCCGAGGCGGAGACCACGGTGGGCTCCTCCCGCCCGAGGAGCCGGGCCCAGTGGACCACGTAGGACCCCATGTCCATCATGGCCCCTCCGGCCAGGTCGGCCCGGTAGCGGATGTCCGATTTGTTGGGGATGGGGGCGCACAGCCAGGCCTCGATGTGGCCGACCTGGCCCAGCTCGCCGTCGTCGACGATCTGACGCATGCGTCGGGCCATCGGGTGATAGCGGTAGTGGAAGGCCTCCATCACCACCAGCCCGGCCCGGTCGGCGGCGTCCGCCACCGCCCCGGCCTCGGCGGCGTTGGCCGTGAAGGGCTTCTCGCACAGGACATGCTTGCCGGCCTCGAGGGCGGCCAGGGTCCACTCGGCGTGGTGGCTGTTGGGGAGGGGCACGTACACCGCGTCCACGGACGGGTCGGAGACCACCGCCTCGTACCCCTCCACCACCCGCGGGATGTGGTGCCGGGTGGCGTAGTCCACCGCCCGGGACAGGTGGCGGGCGGCGACCACGTCCACCCGGGCCTCGGGATGCCGGGCCGCCGGCTTGAGCAGCGCGGTCGGGGTGATCCGGGCCGCCCCGAGAACACCGAATCTGACGGCAGTGGTGGGCATGGGATCGACCTTCCTGGAGGGGCGGGGAGCAGGCTTCCCGCTGGGTGAGTCTGTCCGGGAGGGGCACCCGGCTGTCAAGTGGCCGCCCCGGGCCGATCGGGGGCGGCCGGCGAGAGCGTCCTGATCGTGCCCGTCCCGCTCCCCGGCCCGAACCAGGCCGACCAGCAGCCGCCGGACGCCGCCGAGGTGGCCCTGCTCAGCCGGGGGATTTCTCGGGGCCATGGCCCCCGACGGTGGGCTCACCCAGTGAGCAGGGCTTCCGGCTGGAGGCCATCGTCCCGGCCATGACCGGGTTCCCGTTCGACTGGCCTGCGACACCTTCGGGGCCCGCGTGTGATCAGCCGGCCTCCCGGATGGGCGTGGCCTCGAGCGCGCAGTATCGCAGGGACTCGATGCCGGCGGCGGGCTGGGGAGGTCGGACCGGGTTGCGGATGCCAGCCGCGGCCACCAAACCCCCGATGACGCACCACGAGCCGGCGATCAGCACGGCCCGCTGGAAGCCGTGGGCCAGTGCCTGGGGATGGAGGTAGCCGAGGCCGGCGATCCCGCCCAGCGCCGGCAGCACGGCCACGGCGATGAGACCGCCGATCCGGGCCACGTCGTTGTTCACCGCCGACGCCACCCCGGCGTGGGCCTCGGAGACCGAGTTGAGGGCGGTGGCGGTCAGCGGGGCCACCGTGGCGGCCAGTCCGACCGCCATGACCAGGACGGCGGGCAGGACTCCGGTGACGTAGGACGAGCTCTCCGGGGCCCGGGTCAGCAGGGCCAGGCCCGCCCCGACCACCACCGGGCCCACGCTCATCTGCAGCCGCGGGCCGATGGATGTCGCCAGCCGGCCGGACCGGGACGAGAAGGCCAGCATGACCGCGGTGAGCGGGAGCAGCGCCAGGCCGGACTCCAGGGGGGAGTAGTGGTCCACGACCTGGAGCACCACGGGCAGGAGGAACAGGGCGCCGCCGAGCCCGGCGTAGACCACGAAGGTCACGGCGTTGGTCACGGTGAACTGTCGGGCGCGGAACAGGCCGAGGGGCAGCATGGGGGCCGGCGCCCTCCGTTCCCACCCGACGAAGCCGGCCGCGGCGGCCAGGCCGGCGACCAGTGCCGCCAGCACCGGGGGCGACGCCCACCGGTCGGTCGGTCCCTCGATGAGGGCATAGGCCAGGGCGGCCAGGGCCACGGTGGCCAGGGCGGCCCCGACGGCGTCGACGGAGCGGGGGGCGGTCGGGTCGCGCGACTCGGGCACATGGCGGGCCGACACCGAGAGGACCAGGATCCCGAGGGGCAGGTTGATCAGGAAGATCCAGCGCCACGAGGCGGCGCTGATCAGGTACCCACCGAGGAGGGGGCCCGCCGCCGTGGCCACGCCTCCGAGCCCAGACCAGGCCCCGATGGCCTCGCTCCGGTCGTCGGGTGCGAACGAGGCCTCCAGGATGGCCAGGCTGCCCGGGGTCAGCAGCGCCCCGCCGACGCCCTGCAAGACCCGCAGGACGATGAGCTGGGTGGAGCCGGTGGCCACGGCACACGCCGCCGAGGAGACGGCGAACCAGGCCACGCCGATGACGAAGACCCGCTTGCGCCCGTACCGGTCGCCGAGCGAGCCGCCGAGGAGGAGGAGCGAGGCCAGCGTCAGGGTGTAGCCGGTGACCACCCACTGCAGGGTGCCCAGGGAGGCGTGGAAGTCCCGGCCGATGGTGGGCAGGGCGATCCCGATCACGGTGGCATCGATGGCCGCCATGCCCGAGCCCAGCACCGTGGCGGCGATGACCCACCTTCCGGCCACCGACCGGAACCGGAGGCCGTCGGGGATCTCGGGGCCGGCCGGGGGGTCGGGCCTGGTAGTCACCCGGACACCGTGTCACACCGGAGCGCCGCGGTGGGGCCTCGGCGGTTGGGACGTCCCGGCTCAGGGCCTCCGGGCGTTGGGCATCAGGTCTCCGGTGCCCCACTGGCCGAGGTCGTTGAGCTGGACGTGGTCCCCGGTGGCCTCGACGATCCGGTCCCCGCCCACATAGAGGGCGGTGTGGTAGACGCTGGTCCAATCGGTGGCGCTGGTGCCCCAGAAGACCAGGTCCCCGGCCCGGAGGTCGCCCATGGCGACCGCCGTGCCGGCCGTGTGGAACTGGTCGTTGGCCACCCGGGCGAAGGTGATGCCGGCGCCGTGGCTCCACGAGGCCAGGGTCAGTCCGGAGCAGTCGTAGCCGACCGGGCCGTTCCCGCCCCAGATGTACGGCTTACCCAACTGCTGGAAGGCGAACTGCACCGCCTTGTCCCCCGGGGTCACCGGCTGCATGAGCAGGGCCAGGGTGGGCGGGTTGGCCGCGGTGGCGTCGCCGAAGGCGGTGGCCGTCCCGTTCTGCTGCACCACCCAGTAGCCGTGCCCGGTGCGGGCGGGGACCACGCGCTCGACGGGATCCCCCGGGTCCCCGGCGGTCGAGCCGTAGAAGGCGGCGTCGCCGAAGG
>DATCBL010000087.1:0-2712 GCA_036511875.1 Acidimicrobiales bacterium | reverse complement strand
GACGCCGGTCCCGAGGACCTGGACGATGCCGTGACCGCGGCCCGCCGAGCCTTCGACGAGACCGACTGGTCCACCGACGTGGCCCAGCGGGTGAGAGGGCTGCGACAGCTCCAGGCGGCCTTCGTGGCCCATGCCGACGAGCTCCGGGCCCTGACCGTGGCCGAGGTCGGCTCGCCGCTGTCGTTCACCTACTCGGCCCAGCTCGATTCGCCGGTCGAGGGCCTCGGCTGGGTGGCCGACCTGGCCGAGGGCTACCGGTGGGAGACCGACCTCGGGGAGGCGGCCCCGATGGGCATCCCGTCCCACCGGTGGGTGCGGCGCGAGGCCACCGGCGTGGTCGGGGCCATCACCCCGTGGAACGTCCCCCATCAGATCAACCTGGCCAAGCTCGGACCGGCCCTGGCCGCCGGCAACACCGTGGTGCTGAAGCCGGCGCCCGACACCCCGTGGTGCGCCACCGCACTGGGCCGGTTGGTCGCCGAGGAGACCGACATCCCGCCCGGGGTGGTGAACATCGTCCCGTCGTCCGAACACACGGTGGGCGCCCTGCTGTCCGCCGACCCCCGGGTCGACCAGATCAGCTTCACCGGCTCCACCGCCACCGGGAAGCGGGTCATGGCCTCGGCGGCCGAGTCGCTGAAGAAGGTCTTCTTGGAGCTGGGCGGCAAGTCGGCCTTCGTCATCCTGGATGATGCCGACCTGCGGGGGGCGTGCGCCACCGCCGCCTTCACCGTGTGCACCCACGCCGGCCAGGGCTGCGCCATCACCACCCGGCTGCTCGTCCCCCGGGGCCTCTTCGACGAGGCGGTGGAGTCGACGGCGAAGGTGCTGGGCAAGCTCCCGGCCGGCGATCCCACCGACCCGGGCACCATCTGCGGGCCGCTGATCAGTGCCCGCCAGCGGGAGCGGGTCGAGGGTTACCTGGCCCTGGCCCTCGACGAGGGCGGGACCTTCGTCACCGGCGGCGGCCGGCCCGAGGGCCTCGATCGCGGCTTCTTCGTCGAGCCCACCCTGATCGTCGGGGTACCCAACACGGCCCGGGTCGCCCGCGAGGAGATCTTCGGCCCGGTGCTGGTGGTCATCCCCCACGACGGCGACGACGACGCGGTGGCCCTGGCCAACGACTCCCCCTACGGCCTGTCCGGCTCGGTATGGTCGGCCGACCGGGACCGGGCCGTCGGGGTGGCCGATCGGATCCGCACCGGCACCGTGGGCATCAACGGGGGCCTGTGGTTCAGCCCCGACCTGCCTTTCGGCGGCTACAAGCACTCCGGCGTCGGACGCGAGTCCGGCGTCGCCGGGTTCGAGGAGTACCTCGAGACCAAGTCGATCGCCGAGCCGGCTTGACCGGCGGGACGGAGAGGGTGGCAGCCGTGAGTGGACAGGACACCGAGGGGGGCACCGGGGCCGAGCGCGACCCCGACTCGCCCCGGGCCCGGGGCATGGCCAAGATGGAGGAGGTCTACGGCTTCTCCGTCGACCCCGACCAGATCGCCGGTCCCTACGTGGACTTCACCGTCGACCACCTGTTCGGTGCGGTGTGGACCCGGCCCGAGCTCGACACCCGCGACCGGCGGCTGATGACCATCGGGGTCCTGGCCGCCCTGGGCCAGTCCCAGTTGGTGGAGATCCAGTTCCGGTCGGCCCTCCTGCGGGGGGAGCTGACCGAGGAGCAGGTCCGCGAGACGGTGGTCCACCTGGCCCACTACATCGGCTGGCCCCTGTCGACGGAGGTCAACGCGGTGGCCGAGAAGGTCATCGCCCAGCGCCATCCGAAGGAATCGTGAGCAGCCCCGTAGAGGGCGCCGCGGCGGACCCGTCCCCCATGGTCCGGTTCGACTTCTCCGGCAAGGTGGCCATCGTGACCGGGTCCGGTGGGGGCATCGGTCAGGCCTACGCCGAGGCGCTGGCCACGGCCGGGGCCTCGGTGATGGTGGCCGACATCGCCGACGAGCGGGCGGCCGGGGTGGCCGCGTCCATCCGGAGGGCCGGGGGCCAGGCCGACTCGATCGGGGTGGACGTGGCCGATCCCGACTCGGCCCGGGCCATGGTCGAGGCCACGGTGTCCCGGTTCGGGGCCATCGACTACCTGGTCAACAACGCCGCCATCTTCGGCGGCATGCAGCTCGACCTGCTGCTGACCGTCGACTGGGAGTATCTGAACCGCTTCCTGTCGGTCAACATGCTGGGCGCCCTCAACTGCGTGCGGGCCTGCTACCCGGCCCTCCAGGAACGGGGCGGGGGAGCCATCGTCAACCAGTCCTCGACGGCGGCCTATCTGTACGCCGGGTTCTACGGACTGGCCAAGGCCGGGATCAACTCGCTGACCCAGCAGCTGGCCCATGAGCTCGGCGGCCAGCACATCCGCATCAACGCCATCGCCCCGGGGCCCATCGACACCGAGGCGTCCCGGACGGTGGTGCCCGACGCCTTCATGAAGCCCATCCTGGCCTCCCTGGCCCTCAAGCGGCAGGGGGAGACCTCCGACCTGGTGGGGATGTGCCTGTTCCTGCTGTCCGACGAGGCCTCGTGGATCACCGGCCACGTCTTCAACGTCGACGGGGGCCAGGTGGTCCGGCCGTGACCGGCCGGGCGGTCCCCAGGTGAGCGAACACCGGGTCGACGTCGAGGATGCCGACGGCGTCCGGTTGATCGCCTTCGACCGGACCGAGGTCCGCAACGCCTTCGACGCGGCGATGTACGTGGCCGTCG
>DATCBL010000086.1:0-3014 GCA_036511875.1 Acidimicrobiales bacterium | reverse complement strand
AACCCATCGGCGGCCAGGTACCAGGGGGTGGGCGTCGGACAGAGGAAGGAACGCGGGCATGGAACGACTGAGCGGGCTCGACGCAAGCTTCCTCTACCTCGAGACCCCGAGCCTGCACATGCAGGTGGCTCTGTGCCTCGTCTTCGACCCCTCGACGGTGCCCGGCGGCTACTCCTTCGACCGCATGAAGGGCTCGATCGAAGCCCGCCTGCCCGCCGCCCCGGTGTTCCGCCGGCGTCTGATGGAAGTGCCGTTCCGGCTCGGGCACCCGGTGTGGATCGACGATGCCGACTTCGACATCGACTACCACGTGCGCCTGGCGGCGGTACCCCACCCCGGTGGGCTCCGCCAACTCGCCGACCTGGCCGGGGACATCAGCGGACGTCCCTTGGACCGGTCGAGGCCCCTGTGGGAGATGTGGATCGTCGAGGGCCTGACTGACGGGCGCATCGGGTTCGTGGCCAAGATGCACCACTCGACGGTGGACGGGGTCTCGGGCGCCGCACTCCTCTCGGTCCTCTTCGATCTGAGCCCCGAGCCCGCCGTCGAGAGCCTGCCTCCCGAGCAGCCCGTAGACGGGCGCGTCCCCTCGGGCCTCGAGTTGATGACCCAGGCCGTAGTGGCCCGCACCCTCCGTCCCCTCGGGATGACCCGCGACCTGGTGCGCACCGGGCAACGGATCCTGGACGTCCGACGTGTCCGCCAGGAGCCCCATAACCGCGCCCCCCAGGCCAAGGCCGCCCTTCCCCTCTCGGCCCCGCGGACCTCGTTCAACGGGGCAATAACCTGGCGTCGCAGCGTGGCCCTGACCGCCATCGGCCTGGAGGATGTCAAGCGGTTGAAGAACGCCACCGGGACCACGGTGAACGACGTGGTCTTGGCGGTGTGCACGAGTGCGCTGCGAGGATTCCTCCTTGAGGGCGACGAGCTCCCGACCAAGCCCCTGGTGGCGGTGGTGCCCGTCTCGGTCCGCTCCGACGTCGACGACCCCCGCGGCTCCAACCAACTCTCGACCATGTTCGTCCAGCTCCCCGTCGAGCTGCAAGCCCCCCTCGAGCGGCTGCAGGCCATCCACGACGGTACGCTCGGGGCCAAAGAGGAGCACAAGGCCCTCGGACCGGACACCCTGATCACCTGGGCCGAGCACGGCACTCCCAACTTCTTCGCCCGTGCGGCCCGGTTCTACTCCCGGATGCGGTTGGCCGACCGCCACCGGCCCATCGCCAACCTGGTCATCTCGAACGTCCCGGGGCCCGACTTCCCCCTCTATCTGGCCGGGGCCGAGCTCCAGTCCGGGTTCCCGCTCGGACCGGTCATGGACGGCATGGGCATCAACATCACCATCATGAGCTACCGGGGCATCCTCTACTGGGGCATCCACGCCAGCCCCGACACCATCCCGCGTCTGTGGAGCCTCGCCGCCGCCGTTCCGCTGGCGCTGGACGAGCTTCTCCTGGCCGCCGGCGAAGGCCCGGCCGTCTACCGGTCCGAAGACGCCGCCACCGCCGTCCGGACTTCGGGCGTGGACATCGGAGCGGTGGGGACACCGAGGCGACCGACGACGACACCGTAGGGACCGCGGGGCCGGCCCCCAGGTAACGGACCCGGTCAGGGAGCGGGGGCGATGGCCATCGACGAGGCTCCTGTGCACACCGAAATGGCCCGGCCGAAGGTCTGGGAGACCGGTTCGTAGGGCAGGACCGAGTCGAATCCCTCGACCACGTAGGCGTCGGATCCTGACGGGTCGAGGACGATGTCGGTGGGATGTTGGGTCCCCGAGCTGGGCTCGCCGGCGGACTGGCCCGGGAGACGGACCGGGGCGGGAGGATTGGTGAAGCTGGCGATGGGGACGGGGTTGACCCAGTTGTTGGCCGAGTCCGCCACCAGCAGCGAGCTGCCGTCGTGCTCCACAGCCAGGGCCGCCGGGGCGGCGATGCCGTAGTTGTCGAAGCTGGCCGCGGCGCCGACCGTCGCGGTGGCGGTGGCGATTGGAAGCACCCGGCCCCCGAAGTCCGGCGGTCCCTGACCGACGACATAGACGGTGGCACCGTCGGCGGTGACGGCAATCCCGTGGGGCGAGTAGACCGACGAGACGCTCAGACCCGTCGGGGTGGTGGCACCCACCGAATCGTCGGCCGTGTCGACAGGCACGACACCCCCGGCCACCAGTGCGTAGACGGTGGGAGCCGCAGGGTCGAGGGCCAACCCGTAGATGGTCCGGCCCGCACCGAGGTCGATGGGCTTGCCTACCTCTCGGTGATCTACATCGACTGGGACGACCGTGCTCCCGCTGGCGGCGAGCACGGTGTGGCCGCCGGGAAGGACCACGATGGCGTGGGTGGCTCCCTGTCCGGGGATGTCGATGGGCCGTCCGGCCCGCTGGGTGGCGAGGTCGATGGGGATGACCACGTTCTGGACCCCGACCGAGGAGGTGGTCGTCGACGTCGTGCTCGCCGGCGGTGTAGTGACGGTGGTGGTGCCCACAGGGGCGGACGTCGGGGTCGACGACGCCGGGCCGGTGGTGGCTCCGTCGGCCGTCACCACGTAGGCCTTCCGGCCGTCGGAGGAGACGGCGACGGCGAAGTCACCGAGGTCAGGGGTGCCCGAGATGGGAAGTGGGATCGGCGCCTCGGCGGTCTGGGTGGCGAGTTCGATCGGCGTGACGGCGTTGGAGCACACCACGTACCCCATCGATCCCGCCGGAGCGAGGGACGACCCTCCCACCGGGGCGGGGTGCGGTTGGGCGAAGAGGCCACAGCCGGACAGGATCACGGAGGCCAGGCCCAACGAGGCGGCAACGACCGGGCGGGGGCACCGGCCGCACGGTGATGTTCGGGTCGGAGTCATGCGTGGCACGACCCTAGCGACGCCGACCCCCCCAGCTGGGGCACCGTCCCGTGGGGGGATCGGCCGACGAACCCACGACCCGACGGCCCGGAGCGTTCAGGAGTGCTGGAACTGGGGTACGCCGTCCACCTCGAAGGCGAACTCGTCGACGTAGCACCACCACCACG
>DATCBL010000085.1:0-4530 GCA_036511875.1 Acidimicrobiales bacterium | reverse complement strand
CGCTGCGGGCGGGCGGCCCTGACGCCAAGGCCATGGTGTTGGGAGGCTTTGAGCTGTCGGAACGGCTGCTCTCCTTTCCCAGACCAGTGATCATCGCGTGCAGCGGACATGCCATCGCCATGGGCCTGTTCCTGCTCCTGTCGGGCGACCACCGGGTCGGGCCCGAGGGGCGATTCAAGTTCCAGGCCAACGAGGTCGTCATCGGTGTCACCATCCCGAACGCGGCGGTCGAGATCCTTCGCCAGCGGCTCACTCCGGGTTGCCTGGCTCGCGCCATTGCTTTGGCCGAGACGTTTACGCCGACCAACGCGGTCTCGTCCGGAGTTCTCGACGAGGTCGTACCTCCTGACGACGTGCTCGCCCGGGCTCTGGAGATCGCCGCCTTGGCCGGCACCTTGGATCCGAATGCCCACCGAATCGCCAAGCTTCGAGCCCGACAGCAGTCCCTCGAAGCTCTGCGAGCGGCGATCGATGCTGACGACGCCGAGCTCGCCGCGTTCCTGTGACCCGCTGACCGCTGATGCCGAGAGCAAAGCTACGGACTCCCGCCCTCAAAGAGCAGGTCCTCCGTGCCGCGGTGTCGACGCTCACTGGAGAACGATCGCACTTCACCACCCGAAGGGTCGCCCGAGACGCCGGCACCTCCCCGGCGGCCATCTACGAGCTGTTCGATGATCGGGGTGGACTGCTGCGGGCGGTCTTCTTTGACGGCTTCCGGCTCCTCGGTAGCTCTTTTGCGGACGTCGGGGCCACCGACGATCCCGTCGGCGATCTGCGCCGGATGTTCCGGACCTTCCGAGCCTTCGCTCGAGAGAACCCGGGCCTGGCTGACTTGATGTTCTCGCGACCGTTCCCCGACTTTCAGCCCGGTCCCGAAGAGGCCGCGGCTGGGACCGCGACTCGTCGTGCCATCGTCGACTGCATCCAACGATGCGTTGCCTCTGGGCGGCTGGAAGGCAACGCCACCGACATTGCTCACACGTTCTTGGGCCTCGCCCAGGGTTTGGCTCAACAGGAGAGCGCAGGCTGGCTCGGAAGCTCAGCCGCATCGACGACCCGACGTTGGGAGACTGCTTTCGGTCTGCTCGTGGGCGCCTGAGCCCAGGCCGTCGATTCGCGCTGGGCGGTCCAGTCGCCTGGGGCGTGGGCCATCCGGTGTCGCCACCGCCACGATCTTGAGGTTCCCGACGGTCGCCCAGGGGTCCGACCCGCGCCCGAGGCACGTCGCCGGGCCGGCCCGGAAGATCGAGGGCCCAGGAGGTGTTGGTACAGCCATGGTGCCCCTCTCCGTCCTCGATCTGGCCACGGTGGCCAAGGGGTTCACCCCGGCCGATGCCCTGGCCGACACCACCCGGCTGGCCGTGGCGGTGGAGCAGCTGGGCTACCGACGGATGTGGGTGGCCGAGCACCACGGCATGCCGGCGGTGGCCAGTTCGGCCCCGGCCGTGCTCATCGGCCACCTGGCCGATGCCACCACCACCCTCCGGGTCGGGGCCGGCGGGGTCATGCTGCCCAACCACGCCCCGCTGATCATCGCCGAGCAGTACGCCACGCTGGAGGCGCTCCACTCCGGGCGCATCGACCTGGGCCTGGGTCGGGCGCCCGGCACTGACCAGGTAACGGCCCGCGCCCTGCGCCGCTCGGCCGATCCCGGCGCCGACACCTTCCCCCAGGACGTGGTGGAGCTGGTCAACTACCTGGCCGACGGCGACGGGCCGGTGTCCCATCCCGCGGCGGTACCCGGGCGGGGGTACCTCCCCGAGGTGTGGCTGCTCGGGTCGTCGACCTTCAGCGCCCAGCTGGCCGGCCTGCTCGGGCTCCCCTTCTCCTTCGCCTATCACTTCGCCCCCGCCCTGTTGGACCAGGCGGTGGAGGTGTACCGCTCCACGTTTCGCCCGTCCTTCGTCCTGGACGAGCCCTACTTCATGCCCGCGGTGTCGGTGCTGTGCGCGCCCACCGAGGAGGAAGCCCGTTGGCTCTCGGGGCCCTCGGCCCTCAGCACCCTGCAGCTGCGCACCGGCCGGCTGGGTCCGGTCCCCTCCCCCGAGGAAGCGGCGGCCTACCGCTACTCACCCCAGGAGCGAGCCCTGATCGACGACACCATGGCCACCCACCTGATCGGTGAGCCCGATCTAGTCCAGCAGGGCCTGGTCGAGTTGGAGCGCCGGACCGGGGCCGACGAGATGATGCTGTCCACCCGGGCCCACTCCCTGGAGGCCCGGCTCCAGTCCCTGACCCTGGTGGCCTCGGTCTGGACCACGGGAGACCTGGCCACCACCACCTCGGCCCCCCCGGCCTGAGCGCCCCTGCACCTGCGGTCGGGGTGTCCGACCGCGGATCAGAGCGAAGCGCAGTGGGGCAGGACCGCCTCGGCGATCAGGGCCAGGTGGTCGAGGTCGGCGAGGTCGAGGACCTGCAGGTAGACGCGGCCGGCCCCGACCCCGGCGTAGGTGGCCAGCTTGGCCACCACCTCGTCGGGTGAGCCGCAGAGCCCGTTGGCCCGCAGCTCGTCTACCTGGCGGCCGATGGCCGCGGCCCGGGCGGTGACCTCGGCCTCGGTTCGTCCGCAGCACACCACCTGGGCGGCGGAGTAGGCCAGTGAGTCGGGGTCGCGTCCTTGTGCCTCGCAGGCGGCCCGGACTCGCTGGAACTGGGAGCCGGTGTCGTCCAACGACGAGAAGGCCAGGTTGAACTCGGCGGCGTAGGTGGCGGCCAGTCGCGGGGTGCGCTGGGCCCCGTGACCGCCCACGATGATCGGCGGACCGGGGCGCTGGACCGGCTTGGGCAGGGCCGGGCTGTCGACGATCTGGTAGTGGGGCCCCTCCAGGGTGAACCGGGCGCCGTCCGGCGTCCCCCACAGCCCGGTGATCACGGCCAACTGCTCCTCCAGGCGCTCGAACCGCTGGCCCAGGGGCGGGAAGGGGATGCCGTAGGCGGTGTGCTCCTCCTCGTACCATCCGGCCCCGAGGCCCAGCTCCACCCGGCCATGGGCCATGGCGTCCACCCCGGCCACGATGATGGCCAGCGGACCGGGATGCCGGAAGGTGGCCGAGGTGACCAGGGTGCCCAGCCGGATCCGGTTGGTCTCCCGGGCGATGCCGGCCAGGGTGGTCCACGCGTCGCTCGGTCCGGGGAGGCCGCTGGCGCTGCCCATGGACAGGTAGTGGTCGCTCCGGAAGAAGGCGTCGAAGCCGAGGGACTCCGAGGTCTGGGCGACGGCCAGCAGGGTGTCGTAGGACGCCCCCTGCTGGGGCTCGGTGAAGATTCGTAGCAGCATCTCCACGGTCTAGCCGAGACCGGCCACCGGCGGGAGCGGGTGGGCTGTCCGAGGAGCGAGACCTCAGCCGACGACTTCGGCGCCGCCGATCACGCCCTCGTCCAGCTGGGCGTCACCGGGCCCGGACATCCCGCCGCCCATGGCCAGGTCCTCGCTCGGCCGCTCCAGGCCCGAGGTCGAGCGCAGGCGCACCTCCTTCAGGAACAGGGCCAGGGCGAACATCACCACGGCCAGGGGCACGCCGAGCAGGAACACCGAGTGGAGCGAGCGGACGAAGGACTCGAGGATGCCCTGTTGCACGCCGGGGGGGAAGGCGTGCAGCTGGGCCGGGCTCATGGAAAAGCTGCCGTTGACGTGGATGGACGAGGCGGCGGCCCCGGGGACCAGGGTGGGGATCCAGTGGGTCAGGCCGGCGATGAACACCGCGCCGAACAGGGAGGTGCCGAAGGCCCCGCCCAGCGATCGGAAGAACGTCACCGCGGCGGTGGCGGTGCCGATCTGGCTGGCCGGCACGGCGTTCTGGACGGCCAGCACCATCACCTGCATGGTCATGCCCATCCCCGCGCCCAGGACGAACACGTAGAAGCTCATGGTCAGGTGCGAGGTGTGCAGGCCGAGCTGGGACAACAGCACCATGCCCACGACCACCAGGACCGACCCGATGACCGGGAACACCTTGTAGCGCCCGGTGCGGGTCACCAGTTGACCGGAGGTGATCGAGGCGCCCAGGACGCCCATCATCAGCGGGATCATCAGGAGGCCCGACACCATGGCCGACACCCCGTCCACCAGCTGGAGGTACAGGGGCAGGTAGATGATGGCCCCGAACATGATCATGGACAGGAGGAACGACACCGACGTCGACACCCGGAAGATGCCGCTGTGGTAGAGGCTGGGCGGCAGGATGGGCTCGGCCGCCTTGCGCTCCCACAGCACGAAGCTGGCGATGAGGATCACCGCGGCGATGGACAGACCCACGATGACCGACGACCCCCACGGGTACTGGGTCCCTCCCCACACCGTGACCAACAGGGCGGCGGTGACCCCGAACAGCATCAGGCCGGCCCCGAAGAAGTCGATCCGGTGGGCCTCCCGGCGGAAGGGCAGCTTGAGCACGGCCGAGGTCACCACCAAGGCCACGATCCCGATCGGGATGTTGATGTAGAAGATCCACCGCCAGCTGAGATTGTCGGTGAACACCCCGCCGAGCAGCGGCCCGGCCACCGACGACAGGGCGAAGGTGGCGCCGAAGT
>DATCBL010000084.1:0-2460 GCA_036511875.1 Acidimicrobiales bacterium | reverse complement strand
CGGGATGAGCTCGACCTGGGCCGACTCGGGCCGCGAGGGGTGGGCGACCCGGCTGGCCGAGGTGCGCCGACGGGTGGACGCCGCGGCCACCGATCCCGCCTCGATCCGGATCGTGGCGGTGACCAAGGGGTTCGGGCCCGAGGCGGTCCGATGGGCCCTGGACGCCGGATTGACGGACATCGGGGAGAACTACGCCGAGGAGCTGGTGGGCAAGGCCGCCCAGCTCGAGCCCGGTCCCGGGCGCAGGACGGACCCGGGGACCGACGCCGGGCGATCGCCCGTCGCCGTCGCCCCGGTCTGGCACTACCTGGGGGCCGTGCAGCGGAACAAGGTGGCCCGCCTGGCCCCCCTGGTGGCCTGGTGGCAGGGGGTGGCCCGGCTGGAGGAGGGACGAGCCATCGCCCGCCGGCGCCAGGGCTCGACCGTCCTGGTCCAACTGGACGTGGCCGGACTCCCGGGGAGGGGGGGCTGTCCGCCCGACCGGGTCCCCGAACTGGTGGAAGGACTCCGTGACGAGGACCTCGATGTGGCCGGGCTGATGGCGGTGGGACCACCGGGACCGCCCGAGGAAGCCCGACCCGGGTTCGCCCTGCTCTCGTCGCTGGCCGACTCCCTGGGCCTGCCGGTGCGGTCGATGGGGATGTCCGACGACCTCGAGGTGGCGCTCTCGGAGGGCTCGACCATGCTGCGCCTCGGCCGGGCCCTGTTCGGCCAACGGCCCCCGCGGGCCGGCTGACCCGGCCCGCTCCGGGGCCGTCCGGCATCCACCAGGCCGCGAGGCCACGCACTACGCTGTGACGAGGAGGAAACGATGGCTGCTTCGTTCATGAAAAAGACCATGGCCTACCTGGGTCTCGTCGACGACGACTACGACGACTACGACTCGAGGTCGCCGTCGCCGGTCGGGCGGGTGACCCAGCGCTCGGCCGGGGCCGCGGAGGAAGTAGACGAGCCGCCGGCGGCGCCCAAGCCGCGGATCCGGACCCTGACGCGGGACGAGACCACGGCCACCGCGGTGGCGTCGGCGGCGCCCACGGTGGCGGTGACCGGCCGGCCCACCATGGGCTCTTCGTCGGTGCGGCCGATCACGCCGGAGTCGGCCGGCGCCCGGGTCCACATCGTGGCTCCGGGCCGGTTCGCCGACGCTCAGGAGATCGCCAATCGCCTCATGAACAACCAGCCGGTGATCGTGAACATGCAGAGCGCCGATCGTGACCTGCAGCGACGGATGATCGACTTCTGCAGCGGCGTGACCTATGCCCTGGCCGGCGGCATGGAACGGGTGGCCGACGAGGTGTTCCTGCTCACCCCGTCGAACGTCAAGGTCTCGGACGAGGAGCGCCAGCGTCTGGCCGACCGCGGATTGGTGAATCCCTGAGGCAGGATGGGTGGGAGGAACTGATGGTCAGTTCCCCACCGGAAGAGGAGTGAGCCACCATGATCGGACGCCTGATCGTCCTGATCCTCGAGTTGTTCATCCTGGTTCTCATCGTCTACTCCATCTTGAGCTGGTATCTGGCCTACGCCCGGGTCTCGTACGACTCGCCGGCCTACAAGCTCAACCGGGTGCTCTCGGCCATCTGTGACCCCGTCCTCAACCCCATCCGGCGGATCATTCCGCCGGCGCGCATCGGCGGCGTCGGGCTCGATCTGTCGGTCCTCATCCTGTTCCTGGTGATCCAGGTCATTCTCATCCCGGTGTTGTCCGGCTAGGGCCGGAAAATTTCTCATTGAATCCCTGGAGCGGCCGGGTGGCACCGCTAGCATGGGGCCCATGGATGCCTCGCAATCTGCCCTCGATTCGCTCCGCACCGTCGAGTTCCGTGAGACCCTCAAGGGGTACCACCGGGACGACGTCGATGAATACCTCGAGAAGGCCGCGGTGGAGGCGGAGGGGCTGCAGGAGCAGCTGCGCCAGAGCGGGGAGCGGCTGAGACAGGCCGCGGAGCGGATCTCCCAGCTCGAGACCCAGCTCGAGCAGCAGCCGGTGCCGGTGGCCAGGTCCGAGGCCTCGGTGCCGGACGACACCCTGCAGCGCACCCTGCTGCTGGCCCAGAAGTTCGTGGACGAGACCAAGGCCGACTCCGAGGCCCAGGCGACCCGGATCGTCGCCGAGGCCGACGCCAAGGCCCGTCAGATGACCGAGCAGGCCCAGTCCCAGGCCAGCCTCCTCGCCGCCGAGTCGGAACAGCGGCTGCGCGAGGAGATCGGCCGGCTGGAGGAGTCCCGCGGACGGTTGACCCACGAGGTCGAGGCGATGAACCGTCACCTGGAGGGTGAGCGCAGCCGGCTGCGCACCGCCCTGAGCGAGATCCTTCGTTGGGTGGACGAGAACGTGCAGCCCGGGACCACACCGGAGTCCGGGCGACCGGTCCTGGACCAGGTCGCCCACCCGACCGGTCCGGTGCCGGCGCCGGCACCCACCGCATCGCCGGCACCGGCTCCGGGCCCCGCCGTGCA
>DATCBL010000083.1:0-2325 GCA_036511875.1 Acidimicrobiales bacterium | reverse complement strand
TCAAGATGGTCATGGGCGACATGATGGACGTCCAACAGTCCATTCCCACCGACGCCTGAGCCGGCCGGGCGGCACCCGACCGGCGGGTCGGTCCGGTCAGGTCTCGCTCAGCACCCGCGGTTCGGCCGGGAAGGCCTCGGCCGGTCCGGGCCGGCCGAGCAGGAAGCCCTGGACCTCGTCGCAGCCCATCTCCCCCACGGCCCGCAGCTCGGCCTCGGTCTCCACGCCCTCGGCGACCACGGCCAGACCCAGTTTGTGGGCCAGGTCCACCACGGTGGCGACGATGGTCGGGTCCTGTCCGGTCGACCCCAGCCCGGAGACGAAGCTCCGGTCCACCTTCAGGCGATCGATGGGCAGGCCCTTCAGGTAGAGGAGGGACGAGTACCCGGTGCCGAAGTCGTCCAGGGCGATGTGCACCCCGAGGTCCCGGGCCTGCTGCATGACGGTCCGGATCCGGGCCATGTCCTTGACCAGCGCCGTCTCGGTGACCTCGAGGACCAGACAACCGGGGTGGAGGTCGGCGAGGGTCAGGGCGTGGCGGAGGTCGTCGGGAAACTCCGGGTCCTGGAGCTGGCGCGCCGAGATGTTGACCGACATGGTGAGGTCGGGATGGCTCTCCTCCTGCCAGGCCCGGCACTGCCGGGCCGCCTCGTGGAGCACCCACCGGCCGATGGGCACGATCTCACGGCTCCGTTCGAGCAGGGGGATGAACTCATCGGGGGCCACCGAGCCCAGCTCCGGGTGGCGCCATCGCAGGAGGGCCTCCACCCCCACCATCCCACCGCCGAAGGTGAACACCGGCTGGTAGTGGAGGGACAGCTGACCCTGCTCGTGGGCCACCCGCAGCTCGTGGGCCAGTTGGCTGCTGCGGCGCGTGTCCTCCCCGATGACCGGGTTGTAGGCCTCATAGCGGGCCGGTCCGCCCCGCTTGGCCTGGTACATGGCGGCATCGGCCTGGGCCAGGCACACCTCGGGGTCGGTGTCGGGCCGGACCAGGGCGATGCCGATGCTCACCGAGGTGTGCAGCTCCCGCTCCCCCACCGCCACTGGTTCCCGCATGGCCAGGTGGATGCGCTCGGCCAGGGAGCGGGCCGCGGCCTCCGGGTCATCCAGTTCGACGGCCAGGACCACGAACTCGTCGCCACCCAGGCGGGCCACCGTGTCGCCCGATCGGGCCAGGACCGACAGCCGGGTGGCCACCGCCGTCAGCAGGCAGTCCCCGGCCGGGTGCCCGAACCGGTCGTTGATGGCCTTGAAGTTGTCGAGGTCCAGATAGAGCAGGACGGCCCCGGTCCCCCGGCGCTCCAGCGACGCCGCGGCCAGGCGGAGCCGATCGGCGAGCAGGGTGCGGTTGGGCAGGCCGGTCAACTGGTCGTGCAGGGCCCGATGGGCCAGGCGCTCCTGCTCCTCGTGGAGCCGACCCTGGAGCGATCGCCGGGTCTGGTCGAATTGGCGGATGAGCCGCACCAGGCTGCCGTCGCAACTGAACCGCACCACGTTGGTGGCCAGGACCAGCAGCGGCTCCCCCACCCCGAGCCGGCGGCCCTCCTCCTGCAGCACGGCGATGGTGGTGTCGCGCCAGGCGAAGTAGGCCTTGGCCACGGTGGCCAGCACGGCGTCCTCCAAGATGGCCTGCTCGCCCTGGCGGGCCAAGGTCGTGACGTCCTCGTCGGAGGCGGCCTGGTCGGTGGCCAGCCAGCGGCCGATGAGCTCGGTCCCCAGCCGGGCGGTGACGTAGGCGTTGCCCTGGAGGTCGGCGGCGAACTGCCGGTCGATCATCGTCCCGACCTCGTCGGCCCGGGCCAAGAGGGCCCGGCCCAGCTCGATGCGCTCCGCGCTCAGCCCGGGAGCCTCCGTTCCCTCGCCGAGCCCCCCGTCGGGGTCAGCCTGGATCATCGGTTCCATGTCCCTCCACATCGGCAGGATGGCCGGCGGACTTGACTACACGTGTTGCCATCAGGGCAGCACCCGGGTGAGCCCGCCCCAGGTCATCACCGCGTGATGGTCGAGACTCCGGGTGGGGGCCACCACACCGCCACAGGCCGCGAGCCAGACCCAGAACCGGGCCGGATCCATCGGTCGGGCCAGGAAGTAGCCCTGGGCGCTCCCGCATCCCAGCTGGCTGAGCTGCTCCCAGGTCCGGAGGTCCTCCACGCCCTCGGCGATGGTCCCGAGCCCGAGGTTGCGGGCCAGGTCCACCACGGCCCGGACGATGACCTCGTCGTCGGAGTCGCGGGCCAGGTCCTGGACGAAGGTCCGGTCGATCTTGAGCTGGTGGACCGGGAGGTCGCGCAGGTAGGCCAGCGACGAGTACCCGGTCCCGAA
>DATCBL010000082.1:0-5241 GCA_036511875.1 Acidimicrobiales bacterium | reverse complement strand
GATGACCGCCTGGGTGTCGGGCCAGGTGGAGTCGCCGTGCGGGTAGTCGACGTCCACCATGATGTGGTCGATCCCGATGCGGTGGCGGGTGTCGATGGTGGAGGGATCGTCGATGGTGCAGAACCAGAAGTTGCGGGCCAGCACCTGGGCCGGGAGCAGTCCCGACGGGTCGTAGTCCCGCCCGTAGCCCGAGCGGTCCACGATGTTGTCGAGCCGGTCGAGCAGCATGGCCACCCAGCCGATGCCCCCCTCGCTCATGGCGATCTTGATCGTCGGGTAGCGCACCGGCAGGCCCGACCAGACCCACTCGGCGCAGGCCGAGAGGGACATCTGGCCGAACAGGGTGGCTCCGAGGGCCACCAGGGGGCTGTCCTCGGGCATGTCCGGCATGCCCGAGGAACCGACGTGGAGGGAGATGACGGTATCGGTCTCCTGGCAGGCGGCGACGATCGGGTCCCAGTACCCCGAGAACAGGCTGGGCAGTCCGATCCGGTGGGGCCGTTCGGGGAGGGTGACCGAGCGGAACCCGCGCTCGGCGTTCCGCCGGATCTCGGCGGCTCCGAGGGCCGGGTCGGCCAGGAAGGTGATCCCGCCCGGGATGGTCCGGTCGGGGTAGGGCTGCCACCACGCCTCGTACAGCCAGTCGTTCCAGGCCCTGGTCACCGCCAGGCCCAGTTCGGGATCGCCGGCCTCGGAGAACACCCGTCCGGAGAACCCGGTGATCTGGGAGGGGAAGTTCAGCGAGGACCAGACCCCGTTGAGATCCATGTCGACGATCCGGGCGTCGATGTCCCAGCAGCCCCGGCGCATGTCCTCGAACCGGGTGGGCTCGAGGGTGACCGAGTCGGGCCGCCGCCCGGCCACCGCGTTCATGCCCACCTGGGAGTAGCGATGGCCGTCGAACTCCCAGAGCTGGTGGCCCCGGGAGTTCTCCACGATCCGCGGCGCCCGGTCGGCGAAACGGGCCGGGAGCCGTCCCTCGAACATGTCCGGGGGCTCGACCAGGTGGTCGTCGACCGAGATCACCGTGTAGCGGACCGGCCGGGGGGCCGGGTCGGGGAGCAGGGTGTCCCGCCGGGTGACGATGGTCATGTCGATCGGCCCACCGTCCGAGTATGCCAGCACCCCCGACCGATCGCCCGGGGCACCGGCCGGCCCCCCTCCACCTGGTAGACACGCACCATGGACGGCCGCCCGCCGATCTCCAGCTCTGCGGCCACCGCCGGGGCCGGGCCGTGAACAAGTCCCGGGTCGAGGCGTTCAGCGACGGGGTCTTCGCCATCGCCATCACCCTGCTGGTCCTGACCCTCGCCCAGCCCGGCGCCGCCGGCTATTCCGATCTCGGCCACCAGCTCCTGCGGCGCTGGCCCTCGCTGGCCGCCTACACGGTGAGCTTCCTGATCATCGGCATCATGTGGCTGAACCACCACACCGTGTTCTCCCACCTGGAGCGCCTCGACCGGGGGCTGTTCTATTGGAACCTCCTCTTGTTGATGACCGTGGTGTTCATCCCCTACCCCACCGCGGTGTTCGGTGAGGCGCTGCGCCTGGGCCAGGGGACCAAGACCGCCGCGGTCTTCTACAGCCTGGCCATGACGGCCAACGCCCTGATGTGGGCCGGGCTGTGGCTGCACGCCTCGGTGGGCCGGCGGCTGTTGCGGCCCGCCTTCCCCGAGTCCCAACGGGCCGTGTCCACCTACCTGTTCACCGGCGGCTCGCTGCTGTATGCGGCCTCGGTCGGGGTGGCCCTGGTCAACGCCTACCTGTGCCTGGCCTTCCACGGCGTCCTGGCCCTCTACTACGCCTTCGACCCCATCTCCCGGCGGTTGGCGCGCGCCTCGGCCGAGTGAGTTCGGTGGGCGAGGCCGGCTGGGGGCGTGCGACACTGGGGCGGTGAGTCGAGACGCCGTGCCCGCCTCGTGGATGTGCGACATGGACGGGGTGCTGGTCCACGAGGGCCACCTGATCCCCGGCGCCGACGCCTTCCTCGATGCCCTGCGCCGTCGGGACCGCACCTTCCTGGTGCTGACCAACAACTCCATCTACAGCGCCCGCGACCTCTCGGCCCGACTGGCCACCCTGGGCCTCGACGTGCCGCCGTCGTCGCTGTGGACCTCGGCCGAGGCCACCGCGGCCTTCCTCAAGTCCCAACGGCCCGGGGGCACAGCCTTCGTGCTGGGCGAGGCCGGCCTGACCACGGCGTTGCACGAGGCCGGCTACGTCCTCACCGACCGCCACCCGGACTACGTGGTGCTCGGGGAGACCCGCACCTACAGCTTCGAGTCCATCACCCGGGCCATCCGCCTGGTCGAGGGCGGGGCACGGTTCATCGCCACCAACCCCGATCCCACCGGGCCGACGTTGGAGGGGATCGTGCCGGGGACGGGGTCGGTGGCCGCGCTGATCGAACGGGCCACCGGGGTGGCCCCGTACTTCGTGGGCAAGCCCAACCCGCTGATGATGCGCGAGGCCATGAACTCCCTCGGGGCCCACTCCGAGTCGACGGTCATGGTCGGCGACCGGATGGACACCGACATCGTCGCCGGCATCGAGGCCGGGCTCCAGACCATCCTGGTCCTGAGCGGGGTGACCAGCCGGTCCCAGATCGAGCGCTTCCCCTACCGCCCCGGTAGGGTCGTGGACTCGGTGGCCGATCTGGTGGCCGGCATCATGGAGGAGGACGAGGCTCCGGCCCAGGGGGAACATGCTCTTCGTCCATGAGTTCCACAAGGTGGTCGGGAAGCGGGCGGCGGCGTTCGAGGCGGCCTATCGGGACGGCTGGATGCCGCGGCTGGCCGAGGGGGACGAGGCCCGACTGGCCTGGTACTTCGATCTGTCCCACGGCAGCGGCCTGGCCTACCGGGTGGTCACGGTCACCGCGGTGGCCGACGGGGCGGCCTACGTGCGCCTGGCCGAGCGGGTGGCCCACGGTGACTTGCAGGCCTGGGCCCGTGACCTCGACGGTCTGCAGCACGAGTCCCACGGCCGGGTCCTGACCACGCTGCCGTGGTCGCCGTCGATCCCCCCGCTGGCCGACATCCCCACCGGTGGGGTCACCCGCGAGCCCTCCTTGTACATGGAGGACACCATGTGGCCGTTCCCGGGCCGGCTCCGCGACTACGTGGAGGCGGCCGGAGCGGTCTACCGGCCGTCGCTCGGGGCCGAGGACGCCCGCATGCACATGAACGTGGCCCTGGGCCTCGAGACCCTGCCGGGGGCGGGGCGGAGCCCCGAGGTGACCCTGTTGCAACGGCTCTCCTCGCTGCCCCCCCTCATCGCCCTGCTCACCCAGGACATCCCCCCCGAGGTCACCGGGCCCGGATCCTGGATGCACGAGGCCCTCGACCTCCGCGACCGGTGGCGGTCGAGACTGCTGCGCACCGCCCCCTGGTCACCGCTCCCATGAGGGACCCGGAGATCACGGCCGGCCCGGTCCGCCGCCCCCGGGGAGGTGGCTGACGGTGCTGTTCGTGCACGAGACCCACCGGGTCATCGGCCGGCACGCCTCGACCTTCGAGGACCTGGTCCGCGACGAGTGGATGGGGGCCCTGGCCCGGAGCGAGGGCACCCGGCTCCTCTGGTACCTCAACCACGCCATGGGCAGCGGCCCGGCCTACGAGGTGGTGACCATCACCGCGGTGGCCGACGGTGCGGCCTGGGACGCGCTGGGCGCCCGGATGGTGGCCGGAGACCTCCGCGACCTGGCCACCCGGCTCGACTCCTGCCGCCACGAGGTGGAGGGGAAGCTCCTCTTCCCGGTGTACTGGTCGGCTCTCCAGCAGGTGGAGCTGGACCAGGTCCCCACCGACGCCCGCCGACACGACCTCTCCGTCTACATGCAGGACACCGGGTGGCCCGACGCCCCCCTCGACGAGTACATCGAGCTCTGGGACCAGGACTACTGGCAGATCATGCGCCAGACCCCGCCGGAGCAGAAGCTCCTCGACATCCAGGCCTGCTTTCAGGTGGCCCACGGGTCGGGCATCCGTCCCGAGGCCATCCTGATGCAGAAGATCATGAACTTCGAGACGCTCGGCCGACTCCTGACCAACGCCGAGGAGCCCGACCCCACCACCTGGCCCGGCACCTACATGGCCAAGGGGCTGGAGGTGCGGGACCAGTGGGAGTCCAAGCTGCTCCGGACCAGCGCCTGGTCGCCCCTCTGGTAGGCGCGGGCCATCCGGCGTCCCGGCCCTGCCTAGGGTTGGGACGATCGAACCGGGAGGGCCCATGACCGAAGTCGACGCCGGCGCCAAGTCCCTCGAAGCCTGGGCGTTCGTGCGCCAGATGCTCGAGGACATGACCGCCATGGTCACCACCGAGTCCGAGACCGAGCTGGAGCTGCTGGAGGGGCTCCGGGTGCTGGGCCGGGTCACCGCGCTGTGCTCGGAGCTCTCCTTGGACGTCGACCCCGAGGCGCCGTGGTTCTTCAGCATGAACTCCGAGGCCCGGATGGTCGGCGGGCTCAACCCCGACGGGGCGTACCACCTGGCCATGATCGACGGGCGCCACCGCTACCGGATCACCGGGAGGCGGGCCACGGTCACCTATCTCGGGTTCCAGGTGCTGGCCGGCCGGGGGCTCACCCCCCGGCGCCAGGCCGCCTACGTCTCCGACCGCGAGCTGGCGCTCGACCCCTCGGGGTCCTTCTCCCTGGTCCTGGCGTCCGAGGAGCCTCCGGCGGCCGAGCTGGAGGGGGCGGTCTGGGTCCCGATCCCCGAGGACGCCTCGGCGGTGCTGGTGCGCCAGTACGTGGCCGACCGGGGCGTCGAGGAGCTGGCCGAGTTCCGGATCCGATCCCTCGACCAGGTGGGGCCGCCCGGGCGGCCGTCGGACGACCAGGTGGCCGAGGGGCTGAGCGCCCTGGGCTGGACCATCGTCAAGCTGATGACCCTCCACCGGACGGTGATGCCCGAGCTGCTCGACCGGCCCAACCAGCTGGCCACGGCGGAGGCCGCCGACCTCGGGGGCGAGAACACCACTCCGGACAACCTCTACATGCTAGGCACGTTCCGACTGGCCGAGGGGGAGGCGCTGGCCTTGGCCTTCATTCCACCGGGCAACCGCTACTGGAGCGTCACCGTCGAGAACATCTGGCACGAGTGCATCGATCCCCGCCGCCGGACCAGCTCGGCGACCAACGCCACCGCCCCGGCCGGGGATGACGGGTTGGTGCGGCTGCTGGTCGGGGACCGAGACCACGGTGGCCCGGACCTGCCCGCCCACACCTGGCTCGACACC
>DATCBL010000081.1:0-2036 GCA_036511875.1 Acidimicrobiales bacterium | reverse complement strand
CCGGTACGCCGGGGCCAGGCGCTCGATCTCGTCCCACACGTCCCCGACCGAGTCGAGCCCCAGGTCGGCGTCGAGGTGGACGGCCAGCTCGGCGGCGATCATCCAGTCGGGCCAGGCCTGG
The DNA here is from genome assembly GCA_036511875.1 of Acidimicrobiales bacterium. Classification (GTDB taxonomy): domain Bacteria; phylum Actinomycetota; class Acidimicrobiia; order Acidimicrobiales; family RAAP-2; genus Bog-756. Next base: position 1,915 of record DATCBL010000081.1, on the reverse strand, counting down.
CCGGGCGGCACCAGCTTCTGTCCCAGCCGGCTGACCCGGCCCTCCAGGTTGGTGGTGGTGCCCGGGCGCTCGTGGGCCTCGGCGGCCGGGAGGACAACGTCGGCGGCGTCGGTGACCGTGCCCGGGGTGGAGGCCACCGCCACCACGAACCCGGCCCCGTCGAGGCCCCGCTGGGCCAGCCCGCGGTCGGGGAAGTCGCCCACCGGATCGGCGCCCAGTACCACCAGCGATCCGAGGGGTGCCCCCTGGCCGGCCGCCGCGGCCAGGATGCCGGCGGTGTCCCGCCCCCGGTGGGCCGGCACCGATCCCCAGGCCTGGGCGAACCAGTCCCGGCCCCCGTCGAGGGAGACCCGGCCGGGCAGGAGGCCCGGGGCCAGCCCCATGTCTAGGGCGCCGTGCACGTTGCCCCGGCGGAGGGCGGGCAGGAACCGGGCGCCCGGCAGGGCCCGGGCCAGCGCCTGGGCCGCCGCGGCCACCAGGGCCCCGTCCTCGGCCAGGGAGGGCCGGCCCACCACGACCACCACCTCCCCCGCCCCGGCCAGCTGCCGGGCCCGTTCCAGGGCGTCGGGGTCGACGCCGGAGGGCACCCCTCCGGCCGGGTCCACCAGGGCCTGGACCAGGTCGGTGGCCTCGGCCGGCCGGTAGCGCAGGGACGCCGCCGCGTACCGGGTCAGCGAGGTGGCGGCGGGCGAGAGCTCGACCAGGTTCAGGTCCCGGTCCACGATGGCCGAGCGCAGGCGGAGGAACAGGACCGGGAGCTCCTCTCGGATGTCGCCGGCCAGCACCACCACGGTGTCGGCCGCCGCGGCCTGGTCGATGGTGGCCCGGGGCAGGCCCAGCACCACCTCGGCCGGCAACCCGTCACCCAGCTGGGCGTCCACCGAGTCGGTGCCCAGGACGCCTTTGGCCAGCTTGGCCCAGGCGTAGGCCCCCTCGTTGGTCAGCCGGGCGCCACCGATCACGCCGACGGACTCGGGGCCCCCGGCCTTCAGGGCCTTTCGCAGCCCCCGGGCCGCGGCGCGCAGGGCCTCGTGCCACGACACCGCCACCAGCGCCCCGTCCTTGCGGACCATGGGCTCGGTCAGCCGGTCCTCGCCGTTGACGGCGTCGAAGGCGAACCGGCCCTTGTCGCACAGCCATCCGTGGTTGACCGGGTCGATGTCGATGCCGAGCAGCCGGGTGACCCTGTTGGACGAGGACTGGACGGCCACCCGGCAGCCCACCGAGCAGGTGGTGCAGGTGGACTCGACCTGGTCGAGGTCCCAGGGGCGGGCCGCGAACCGGTACGGTGCCGCGGTCAGGGCGCCCACCGGGCAGATCTGGACGGTGTTGCCGGAGAAGTACGAGGCGAAGGGGAGCTCGGGGAAGATGTTGACCTCGAGCTGCTCCCCCCGCCCGATGAAGTCGATCTGGGCCTCGCCGGCCACCTCGTCGGCGAAGCGGGTGCACCGGCTGCACTGGATGCAGCGCTCCCGGTCCAGCAGCACCAGCTCGGAGATGGGGATGGGCTTCTCGAAGTGGCGCTTCTCCTCGACGAACCGGGTCTCCCCGGGACCGTACGCCAGGGTCTGGTCCTGCAGTGGGCACTCCCCGCCCTTGTCGCAGACCGGGCAGTCGAGGGGGTGGTTGACCAACAGGAACTCGAGCACGCCGTCCTGGGCCTTCTTGACCTTGTCCGAGTCGGTCACCACCTCGGCCCCGGCCTGGACCTCGACGAAGCAGCTGGGTTGGAGGGAGGCGCCGCGGGGGCCGCTGACCTCGACCAGGCACATCCGGCACACCCCGACCGACTTCATGCGCGGGTGGTAGCAGAACCGCGGGATGAAGGTCCCGGCCTGCTCGGCCGCGGCGATGAGCATCGTGCCCTTGGCCGCGGTGACCGGCCGGCCGTCGAGGGTGAAGGTCACCTGCTCGA
>DATCBL010000080.1:0-2774 GCA_036511875.1 Acidimicrobiales bacterium | reverse complement strand
GCCGCGGTCGATGGCCGCCACCACGATGCGGGCGCCGGGCGAGGCCAGGTCGACGGCGCCCTCAGGGACGGCCCCGCCCGGCGGTGCCGACACCACCGGCACCACCAGCTTCTCCTCGGCCAGGATGCCCGACAGGCGCTCGGCACCGCCGGTCGTCGAGGAGCAGAGCACCACCGAGTAGTCCGCCCCGACCAGCATGGCCACCTGGGCGGCCAGCTTGGCCCCGTCCCCGAGGATCGGCTCCCACCCTCTCGACTCCACCAGCGGGATGTCCGGGCCCTCGGCCGTCGGGACCAGCGACAACACCCCGGCGCCGGTCCGGGTCAGGAGCCGGTCGAAGGGGACGTGCAGGCGGGGGGCGTCGTCCCCGGCCTCGAGGCCCCAGGTCGAGGCCAGGGCGTCGGCCAACGCCGCCTCCTCCTCCAGCAGCTCGCCGGCCCGGTCGCGCACCCGTCGGGGCTCGACCAGCACCACCAGCGCGTCGTCGCCCATGAGGTCGCAGACCAGCTCCTCGGAGTCCATCAGCCAGGGCAGCCACGACTCCATCCCGTCGAACTGGTCGCCGTCGGCCAGCCGGTCCCACTGGTGGCGACCCCAGGGCTGGGAGCCCACCAGCTGGGAGGCCCGCTCCCGCATGGCCTCGTCGGTGACCAGCTCGCGGCAGCCGAACAGCTCCACCGCCCCGATGTCGTCGATGGAGCGTTGGTCGGCCACGTCGAACCTGGTCAGCCGGTCCACCTCGTCGCCCCACAGATCGATGCGTACTGGCTCCTCGGCGGTGGAGGGGAAGACGTCGACGATCCCACCCCGCACGGCCAGCTCACCCCGGTGCTCGACGATCGACTCGCGGCGGTAGCCCATGGCCACCAGGTCCCCGACCAGCTCCTCCACGTCGAGACGGTCGCCCTTGGCCACCCGGACCGGCCGGGCCGCGGTCCGGAACGGGCCCAGCCGCTGGAGCACCGCTTTGATCGGCGCCACCACGATGTCGGGGCCGTCGGTCCCGGTGCCGTCGCCCCCCCCGCCCAGCTGCCACAGCAGGCGCAGCCGGCGACCCATGGTCGACACGTCGGGGCTCACCCGCTCGAAGGGCAGGGTCTCCCAGGCCGGGAAGACCTCCACCCGTCCCGATCCCCCCCCCGGCGTGAAGGCGGCCAGGTCGTGGGCCAGCTGCTCGGCCGACGCCCCGGTGGGGGTGACCACCAGCACCGGACGGCGGGATCCCAGCCGGACCAGTCCGGCCAGCACGAAGGCCTGGGCCGGGGTGGACACGGCCAGAGTGGCGTTGGACGCGCCGATGACCCGCGTCATGGCGGGCTCGTTGCGAAGCAGGGCGGGGAGCGAGCGGAGGCTCACTCGCTCAGGGTACCGGGGCCCGCGGGGGCTCCGGCTCGGCCGCCCGTGGTGCTCGGGGCGGCGGAGGCGGCGGACCGTGAAGATCGGGGCGGCGGGGACCCGACCCGGGGGCTCACTGCCGCGGGACGAGGGCCAACTGACGGGACTGGGCCACCAGTCGGTCGGCGCCGTCCCAGATCTCCCCGTCCGCCTCGAGGAATCCGCCGGTCACGAAGTGGGTGGCGAACTGGCACCGCAGCCATCCGGGTCGGGGGCGGGCCCGGACCTGGACGGTGAGCTCGATGGTCGGGGTCCAGGCCACCGGGAGGTGGGCGTTGAACACGGGAGGCGGGAAGCCGTCGGCCGCGCAGACCAGGGCCGTGGTGTCGTTGTCCTCGCCGCCCCGCAGCCGGAACCACCCCCGCATGAGGGCCCGGCCCGAAGGGCTCCCGCTCCGGAAGTTGGCGTCGTCGGGGTGGAGCCGGAGCTCGACCCGGCCCACGAACGGAGGGGGGAAGGTGTCGGTCGGCTCCATCGGGACGCACTCCTCGGGAGCGGGCAGGGACGGCACGGCCCGGTCGACCAGTTCGGCCGACGGCTCGTCGCTGAGCTCGCCGAAGGTGCCGAGCGCCTCCAGGAGGGGCCGGGCGCCCGCGGCCAGCGTGGCCGTGGCCGTGGCGAAGGTGCGCCCCTGGCTGATGGCGCGCACGTCGATGCTCACCGGGCCCGGCCTCCCCGGGGCCAGGTAGTGGGCGGTGAGGGTGATCGGGTCGGGCCGACCCAGGGCCAGCCCCATGGCCCGGGCCGTCATGGCCAGCAGGTAGCCGCCGTTGGCCTTCCCGGCGATGTCCCACCCCTCGGCGATGGTCGCCGACCATCGGGTGGAGACCGCCTCGGCGGCCGACCCCTCCCCGAGGGGCTCCGGGGCGACTGCGGAGGCCGTCCGGAAGGACCCACCGGGGGGTGACGGGCGGGGCGGGGCGGCCGAAGGACCGCTCACCGGGTGGCCCCGGTGCCGGCCGACCCGCCGTCGGCGGCGTTCACCCGGTTCATGGCGGCGTCCGGGCCGTCGGTGACGATGGCCTCCACCGCGTCGGCGGCCACCTCGATGGCCACGTCGAGGACGGCCCGTTCGGCCGCGCCCGGGCGCTTCAGCACGTAGTCGGCGCCGGGCTGGCGGCCCGGGGGCTTGCCGATGCCGATCCGCACCCGCAGGTACTCGTTGGTGTGGAGGTGGCTCTCGATGGACTTGAGGCCGTTGTTTCCGGCCGTGCCCCCGCCGGCCTTGATCTTGACCCGGCCCGAGGGGAGGTCCAGCTCGTCGTGGACGATGATCAGCCGTCGGGCCAACGGCTGATCCGCGGGCGAGTCGGCCGGGTCGATGCCGGCCCGGCGGACCAGGGGCGCCACCGCCCGGCCGGACTCGTTCATGTAGGTCT
>DATCBL010000079.1:0-7737 GCA_036511875.1 Acidimicrobiales bacterium | reverse complement strand
GTGCCGGCGGAGGTGACGGAAGGGGTGGCCGGCGAGGTCGCACCGGATGCCGGGACGGTCGACCCTGTGCTGTTCTTCCTCTCCGACTACGGAACCGCGGACGAGTTCGTCGGTGTGGTCCACGCCGTCCTCCATCACCGTGCCCCCGGCGTGCCGGTCATCGACCTCTCCCACCACGTCCCGCCCTTCGACGTGGCCGCCGGCTCAGCCCTGCTGGTCAGAGCGGGCCCGCACCTCGGTGCCGGGGTGGTGCTGGCGGTGGTCGACCCCGGGGTGGCCACGGACCGTCGGGCCGTGGCCCTCGAGCCGGCGTCGGGCCGGCCCCGTTGGCTGGTGGGGCCGGACAACGGCCTCCTTCTGGCGCTGGCCGCCGCGTCGGGTGGGGTGCGGACGGCGGTGGCCCTGGACCCGGCCCGGCTCGGGCCGGCCGTACGACCGGGCACCTTCGACGGGCGCGACGTGTTCGCCCCGGCGGCCGCCCATCTGGTCACCGGTGGTGCCGCCGGGGAGATCGGGACCCCGATCGATCCGGCCGCCCTGGTCGAGCTGGCCGTCGGCGGGACGGAGGGGACAGGCCACGGGATCGGGCCGGGCGGGCCGCCGGAGCCCGAGGTCGTGTCCTCGGTGACCTGGATCGACCGGTTCGGAAACGCCCAGCTCTCGGTGGGCCCGGCCGCATTGACCGGGATCGGGCTCACCGTGGGCGGGAGGGCGCTGGTCACCGTCGAGGACCGGGCCCCGGCCGACCGCGGGGCCGAAGTGGTCCGGGGCCGTCCGTCGGTCTCCGGGCGGTGGGTCACCGCATTCGGGCAGCTCGGGGAGGGGGAGCTCGGGGTGATGGAGGACGCCAACGGGCAGATGTCCCTGGTGCTCGACCGGGCGTCGGCCGCCGAGGCCCTCGGACTCGGCCGGCCCGGGGGCACGGTCCGGATCGTCGGCGGCGAGGGAGGCGCCCGGGCCTGACCGGGCCGGGTACCGAGGACCGGGGACCGGGGACCGCCGGCTTTCCGACCGCGTCCGCGCGGTTCTACGATCCGAGCCGTGCCACAGCGTCCCCCGCCACCGGGGCCCGGCCCCACGCCGGGCCCGCCTCCCCCTCCCACCGCCCGCCGGATCCCCGAGGCCACGGTGGCCCGGTTGCCGGTCTACCAGCGCATCTTGGAGGAGCTGCTCCGGTCGGGGACCACCACGGTGTCGTCGGAGCTGTTGGCCTCCTCGGCCCGGGTGAACGCGGCCAAGGTGCGCAAGGACCTCTCGCTGCTGGGGTCGTTCGGCACCCGGGGGGCGGGGTACGACGCCGCCTTCCTCATCGAGCAGATCGACCGTCAACTCGGCCTCGACCGGGTCTGGCGGGTGGTCATCGCCGGGATCGGGAACCTCGGGCGGGCCCTGGCCCGGTCGCAGGGGTTCGCGGCCCGCAACTTCGGCGTGGCCGCCCTGTTGGACACCGACCCGGCCATCATCGGCCAGCGGGTCGACGGCGTCGAGATCCGCCACCCCGACGACCTGCCCGCCATCGCCGCCGAGTCGCCGCTGGCCATCGGGGTCATCACCACCCCGGCCTCGGTGGCCCAGCGGGCCGCCGACACCATGATCAGCGCCGGCGTCCGGTCGATCCTCAACTTCGCCCCGCAGGTCCTCGAGGTCCCCCCGGACGTCCTGCTGCGCTACGTCGACCTCAGCATCGAGCTGCAGGTGATGAGCTTCTACCAGGCCCGGATGGAGGGCGCCCCGGGCGACTCGGGGATGCCGGGGATCCGGTCGATCGGGCTGTCCGGCCCGGCGGCCGATTGAGCCCGGCCCGGCTTGGCCCGTTCGCTCCGTCGGTCGGCCGACTGGCGGGAGGGAGCCGGGAACGCCATGCTGGTGCACCCGGCGCCCCGCGTAGGAAGCTCCGGCCATCCCGCCTACGCTTGACGGGTGGACAGGAGCCGCCACCGTCAGACCGAGCGAGGCCGTGACCCAGTGAATCAGCACGTTGGCCAGGCAACAGACGGAACGGGGACCGGATGTCGGTGATCGTGGTGGGGCTCGAGCAGCGGCAGTCGCCGCTGGAGCTGCTGGAGCGGGTGGCCGTCACCGAGCGCGACCTGCCCAAGGCCCTCGGTCGGCTGCGGGACCAGTCCAACCTGTCCGAGGCCGTCATCCTGTCCACCTGCCTGCGGACCGAGGTCTACGCGGTGGTCGAGCGGTTCCACGACGGGGTCGCCGAACTGCAGGAGTTCCTGGCCACCATCAGCGGCGGCCCGGTCGAGGCCCTGGCCGACCACCTGACCGTGCGGTTCGACGATGACGTCACCACCCACCTGTTCACCGTGGCCGCCGGGCTCGACTCGGCGGTGCTCGGGGAGTCCGAGGTCCTGGGCCAGGTGCGCCGGGCCTGGGAGCGGGCCCACCAGGAGCAGGTGTCCGGACCGGTGCTCGGCGCCCTGTTCCGCCACGCGGTGGAGACCGGCAAGCGGGTCCGTTCGGAGACGGCCATCGCCCGGGGCATCACCTCGCTGTCCCACGGGGCGGTGGCCCTGGCCACCAGCCGTCGTCCGGGTGGCCTCCTCGGGGCCCGGGTCCTGGTGGTGGGGGCGGGCGAGATGGGCGAGGGCGTGGTCCAGGCCCTCGGCGGCCACGGCACCGACTCGGTGGTCATCGCCAATCGCACCGCCGACCGCACCGAGACCCTGGTGGCCGCCCTGCCCGAGGCCACGGCCGACCAGGTCCGGGCCGAGCCGTTGGAAGGACTCGGCACCTTGCTGACCGCGTCCGACGTGGTGTTCACCTCCCTCGGGACCACGCTCCCGGTGATCGACCGCCCGATGCTGGCCGCGGCGGTGGCCGGCCGCCCGGCCGGGGCCCCCCTGTTGGTCATCGACCTCGGGATGCCCCGCAACGTCGAGCCCTCGGCCGCCGACCTCGAGGGCCTGACCCTCCTCGACATGGACGTGCTCCGGGCCGCGGTGGAAGGCGCCCTGTCCGGGCGCCAGGACGAGGTGGCCGGGGCCAACCAGATCGTGAGCGACGAGGTGGAGCGGTACCGGGTGGCCTCACGGGCCCGCGACGCCGCCCCCATCGTCTCGGCGCTGCGGGCCCGGGCCGAGGAGGCCCGCCAGTCGGCCCTCGACCGCCAACGGGCCCGGCGTTCCGAGCTGAACGACGTCCAGTGGGAGCAGGTCGATGCCGTGACCCGCGCCATGGTGGCCAAGCTCCTCCATCAGCCGACGGTGACGTTGAAGGACGCCGCCGGCACGCCCCGGGGTGAACGTCTGGTCGAGGCACTCCGCACCCTGTTCGACCTGTAGCCGGTGGTCGGGCCGCCCGCGTCGTGAGTGACCGGCCACCGCTCCGCCTCGCCACCCGCGGCTCGCCCCTGGCCCGGTGGCAGGCCTCCCGGGTGGCCGGCCTGCTCGAGGCGGCAGGCACGGCCTCGACGCTGGTGGTGGTGGAGACCCTGGCCGACCGGCGCAGCGACGTCCCGCTCGAGCGGCTCGGAGGACAGGGCGTCTTCGTCAAGGAGGTGCAGGCCGCCGTGGTCCGAGGCCAGGCCGACGCCGCCGTGCACTCGGCCAAGGACCTGCCGGCCTCGGCCGAGCTGACCGTGCCCGACCTGGTGCTGGCGGCCCTGCCCGAGCGGGCCGATCCCCGCGACACCCTGGTCGGGGGCGGTCTCGACTCCCTGCCCACCGGCGCCCTGGTGGCCACCGGCTCGGCCCGCCGGAGGGTACAGCTGGCCAACCTCCGGCCCGACCTGGCCTTCACCGGGCTGCGAGGCAACCTGGCCGCTCGGCTGGCCCGGGTCGGCGTGGACGGCATCGCCGCGGTGCTGGTGGCCCAGGCCGCCCTCGACCGACTGGGCTGGTCCCCGCCCGGGGGGGTGGTCGTCGAGGTCCTCGAGCCCGACGTCATGCTCCCCCAGGTGGGACAAGGGGCGTTGGCCGTCGAGTGTCGGGGGGACGACGACGCCACCCGGGCCGCCCTGGACGCCATCCACGATCCGAGGGTGGGACCGCCGGTGGCGGCGGAACGGGCCTTCCTGGCCGAGCTGGGCGGGGGATGCACCCTGCCGGTCGGGGCCCACGCCCGGTGGTCCCCGACCGGCTCGTCCGACCTCCGGCTCACCGGCATGATGGCCTCGGACGACGGCGCGGTGGTGGTGCGCCACACCGAGGAGGGCTTCCGACCCGATGCCCTGGGTCGATCGGTGGCCCGGTACCTCCTGGACGAGGCGGGCGGCCGGGACCTGGGCGTCTGGCTGCCGTCGTCGGAGCCGGGGGGCGGAGACCCGTCGGCGGTGCCGAGGTGACGGTGTCCCTCGTCGGCGCCGGCCCCGGTGACCCCGGCCTCCTCACCCGGCGCGGCGCCGAGCTCCTGGCCCGGGCCGACGTGGTCGTCCACGATCGGCTGATCGCTCCCGAGCTGCTGGCGCTGGCCCCGCCGGGCGCCGAGCTGATCGACGTGGGCAAGGCCCCGGGGGCCTCGACGGACCAGTCCGAGATCAACGCCCAGCTGATCGAGCTGGGCCGGTCCGGCCGGGACGTGGTGCGGCTCAAGGGGGGCGACCCGTTCGTGTTCGGGCGCGGCGGTGAGGAGGCCGAGGCGCTGCGCAACGCCGGGATCGACTTCGAGGTGGTGCCCGGGGTCAGTTCGGCCTTCGCCGCCCCGGCCGCGGCCGGCATCCCGGTGACCCACCGGGGACTCGCCACGTCGGTCAGCGTGGTCACCGGCCACGTGGGTGATCCCTCGGCGCCCGGGGGCGTCGACTGGGCCTCGCTGGGTCGGGCCGGGGGGACCCTGGTGATCCTGATGGGCATGTCGGAGCGGGCCCAGATCTCCGAGGAGCTGATCCGGAGCGGGCGGGACGCCGACACGCCGGTGGCCGTGGTCCACTGGGGGACGACGGCCCGACAGGAGGTGGCCCGCACCACCCTGGCCGGGCTGGTCGCCGTCGAGCTCCCCGCCCCCTCGATCATCGTGGTGGGGCCGGTGGCTGCGCTGGACCTCGGACCGCCCGCGGGACCTGGGCCGGGACGGTGACCGACCGGCCCCTCGCCGGTCGCCGCGTGGTGGTGACCCGCAGCCGGTCGCAGGCGTCGGCGCTGGTGGGTCGGTTGGCCGACCTGGGGGCCGAGGTGGTCGAGCTCCCGGTCATCGCCGTCGACGACCCCCCCGATCACGGGGAGGCCTTGGCCCGGTCGGCGCACCGACTGGCCTCCGGCGCCTACCAGTGGGTGGCGCTCACCTCGCCCAATGCGGTGACCCGGCTGGTGGCCGAGCTGGGCGACCGGACCGTGCCGTCTGCGGTGCGCTGGGCCGCGGTGGGCCCCGGGACGGCCCGGGCCCTTCTGGACGGGGGACGACCCGTCGACCTGGTGCCCGAGGTATCGCTGGCCGAGGCGTTGGTCGAGGCGTTTCCCGGCGGGGACGGGACGGTTCTGTTCCCCCGGGCCGAGACGGTCCGGGGGACCCTGGCCGAGGGCCTCCGGGCCAAGGGCTGGCTGGTCGACGAGGTCGTGGCCTACCGCACCGGGGCCGGCGAGCCCACCCCCGAAGCGCTCGCCGCCGCCGGCCGGGCCGACGCCGTGGTCTTCACCTCGTCCTCGACGGTGGCGCGGGCCCTCGAGCTCCTCGGGGCCGGCGGACTGCCGCCGGTGGTCGTGTCCATCGGCCCGGTCACCACGGAGACGGCCCGGTCGGCCGGGTTGGAGGTGGCGGCGGAGGCCCGTCCCCACACCATCGACGGGTTGGTGGGCGCACTGGTCGGCGCGCTGGGCCGCCGGCGCCAGGAACAACAACAGCAACAACAACAGCAACAGCAGTAGCCCGGCGGGGCGGCGGCCCCGTCTCCCCGGGGTCCGCGGCGGCGTCCTGCCGTAGTCTGGAGGCCGTGTCGAATGCCGTCCCCCCCCGTGCCGGCCCGAGGGCCGCTTCCCCCGGGTTCCCGGCCACCCGCATGCGCCGGCTCCGGTCCACCAGTGCCATGCGCCGGCTGGTGGCCGACGTCCGGCTGTCCGTCGACGACCTGGTCGCCCCGCTGTTCGTGGCCGACGGGCTCGAGTCCCCGCGGCCAGTGGCCTCGCTGCCCGGGGTGGTCCAGCACACCGTCGAGTCCCTGGCCACCGAGGTGAAACGGCTCACCGGCCTGGGCGTACCCGGGGTGATCCTCTTCGGCCTGCCGCTCCCCGGGGACAAAGACGCCACCGGCTCGGGCGCCGCCCGGCCCGACGGCATCACCCAGCGGGCCCTGGCCGCGGTGCGGGACGCGGTCGGTGACTCGGTGGTGGTGATGGCCGACTGCTGCCTCGACGAGTTTACCGATCACGGTCACTGCGGCGTACTCGACCCGACCACCGGCAGCGTCGACAACGACGCCACCCTTCCTCTCCACGCCGAGGTGGCGGCGGCCCAGGCCGCCGCCGGGGCCGACGTGATCGCGCCCAGCGGCATGATGGACGGCCAGGTCCACGCCATCCGGGCCGGGCTGGATGCCGCCGGCTTCCCGGGCACGGCCATCCTGGCCTACGCGGCCAAGTACGCCTCGGCCCTCTACGGCCCGTTCCGCGACGCCGCCGAGGTGACCATCGCCGACGGTGGGGACCGGCGCGGCTACCAGCAGGACCCCGGGAGCCGGCGCCAGGCCCTGGCCGAGGTGGCCCTCGACGTGGCCGAGGGGGCGGACATGGTCATGGTCAAGCCCGCCCTCACCTACCTCGACGTCGTCGCCGACGTCCGGGCCTCGGTGGATGTCCCTCTGGCCGCCTATCACGTGAGCGGGGAGTACGCCATGGTCAAGGCGGCGGCCGAGCGTGGCTGGATCGACGGGCCGGCCGTCGCCCTCGAGCAGGTCACCGCGGTCAGACGGGCCGGTGCCGACTTCGTGCTCACCTACTTCGCCGGTGAGCTGGCCGAGGTGATCGGTGGCTGACCACTCGGCGTCGTCGGCCCTCTTCGACCGGGCCGTCCGGGTGATCCCGGGGGGAGTCAACTCGCCGGTGCGGTCCTTCCGCTCGGTCGGGGGGCACCCCTACTTCGTGGCCCGGGGCGAGGGCGCCTACGTGTGGGACGCCGACGGGAACCGACTGCTCGACTTCGTCCAGTCCTACGGCGCCTCCATCCTCGGCCATGCCGATCCGCGGGTGGTCCGGGCGGTGTCCGACGCCGCCGCCGGCGGGACCACCTTCGGGGCCCCCACGGAGGGCGAGGTCCGGCTGGCCGAGGCCATGGTGTCCCGGGTCCCGGGCTGTGAGCAGGTCCGGCTGGTGTCGTCGGGCACCGAGGCGGCCATGAGCGCCGTCCGGGTGGCCCGCGGGTTCACCGGCCGCTCCCGCATCGTCAAGTTCGCCGGCTGTTACCACGGGCACTCCGACGGGCTGCTGGCCGGCGGGGGGAGCGGCGTCGCCACCCTGGGACTGCCGGACTCCGCCGGCGTCCCCCCCGGCGCGGTGGCCGAGACGGTGGTGGCCCCCTACAACCGTGTCCCCGAGGTTGACGAAGGCGTGGCCTGTGTGATCGTCGAGCCGGTGGCGGCCAACATGGGACTGGTGGCCCCGGCGGAGGGGTTCCTCGCCGGGCTCCGGGAGGCCTGCGACGCCGCCGGGGCGCTGCTGGTCTTCGACGAGGTCATCACCGGGTTCCGGCTGGGGCCGGACGGGGCGTCTGGGTGGTCGGGAGTGCGCCCCGACCTGTGGTGCTTCGGGAAGGTCATCGGCGGCGGGCTCCCGGTGGGAGCCTTCGGCGGCCGGGCCGAGG
>DATCBL010000078.1:0-4947 GCA_036511875.1 Acidimicrobiales bacterium | reverse complement strand
CCCGATCGACGTGGAGCAGGTGGCGTGAGCATCGACATCGTCGAGGCCACGCCCGCCGCGACCCGGCTCGCTCCCGGCCCGGTCCGCACCGCCGCGGTCCGTCCGAGGGTGATCGAGACCGTCGCCGAGTACTCCGAGGCCCTGGACGCCGTCCGGCGGTCGGGTCGGACCGTCGGGGTGGTGCCCACCATGGGGGCGCTCCACCAGGGCCACCGTTCCCTCATCTCCCGGGCGACGTCGGAGTGCGACGTGGTGGCGGTATCCATCTTCGTCAATCCGACCCAGTTCGGGGACCCGGCCGACCTGGCCGACTACCCGCGCCCGCTCGAGGCCGACCTCGAGGCCATCGCCTCGGTCGGGGCCCAGCTGGTGTTCGCCCCCTCGGTCGCCGAGATGTACCCGGACCCCCCGGGGACCGCCGCCACTTCGGTGTCGGTGCCCGCCCTCGGCACCCGGTGGGAGGGCGCCTCCCGCCCCGGCCACTTCGACGGCGTGGCCACGGTGGTGGTCAAGCTGCTCTCGGCCGCCGGCCGCTGCCGGGCCTACTTCGGGGAGAAGGACTTCCAGCAGCTGGCCCTGGTCACCCGGGTGGTCCGGGACCTGGCCCTTCCGACCCGGGTGGTGGGGTGCCCGACAGTCCGTGATCCCGACGGCCTGGCCCTGTCCAGCCGGAACGCCCGCCTCGACCCGGAGGCGCGCCGCGCCGCCCTGGTCCTGTCGCGGGCCCTCCGGGCCGGGGCGGAACGACTGGCCGACGGGGCCGGACCGGGGGAGGTGGAGGCGGTGATGGACCAGGTCGTGGCCCGTGAGCCCCGGGTGGAGCTGGACTACGCCGCCCTGGTCACCGCCGACGACCTCGAGCCGGCCCGGACCGGTGCCACCGCCCGCCCCCTCCGCCTGATGGTGGCGGCCACTGTGGGCGGCGTGCGGTTGATCGACAACGTCGATCCCCACCGAGGGACCTGAGGTGGGCGGGGCCGATGCTGTGGTGGCCCCGGTGGCCCTCGACGTCCTGGTCCTCGGGAGCGGGGTGGCCGGGCTCTCGGCCGCCGTCCGCCTGGCCGCCCCCCTTTCCCCGGCCGGGAGCCGGCCCGGAGGCGGCTCCCACGGCCTGCGGGTGGGGGTGCTGACCAAGGCCGAGCTCTCCCAGTCGGCCACCCGATGGGCCCAGGGCGGGGTGGCCGCCGTCCTCGGGGGCGACGAGGACTCGACCGACCTGCACCTGGCCGACACCCTGGCCGCCGGGGCCGGCCTGTGCGACACCGAGGCGGTGCGGGTGCTGGTCGACGAGGGCCCGGCTCGGGTCAACGAGCTGATCGCCATGGGCGCGGTGTTCGACCGGCAGCCCGGGGGGGCCCTGGCCCTGGCCCGGGAGGGCGGGCACTCCACCGCCCGGGTGGTCCACGCCGGAGGTGCCGCCACCGGCGCCGAGGTCGAGCGGGCCCTGGTGGACGCCACCCGGTCCACGGCCGCCGCCCTGTTCGAGGAGTGGTTCGCCCTCGACCTGGTGGTGGAGGGCGGACGGTGCCGAGGGGTGGTGGCGCTGAGCGCCGAGGGCCAACTGATCGAGGTCCGGGCCACTCATACCGTGCTGGCCACAGGGGGGGCCGGCCAGCTGTTCGCGGTGACCACCAACCCGGCCGAGGCCACCGGAGACGGGCTGGCCATGGCCCTGCGGGCCGGCGTGCCGGTGACCGACGTGGAGTTCATGCAATTCCATCCCACCGCGCTCCACCATCCGGCCATGCCCCGACCCCTCCTGTCCGAGGCCCTCCGGGGCCACGGGGCCCTGCTGCGGGACGCCGACGGTGAGCGCTTCGTCGACGAGCTGGCCCCGAGGGACGTGGTCAGCCGGGCCATGGCCGAGCGCATGCGGGTCCAGGGAGTCGAGAGCCTGTGGCTCGACGCCACCGGACTGGCCTCCTTCGACGCCCGGTTCCCGACCATCGCCGCCTCGCTGCGGGCCATCGGGCTCGACCCCTCCCGCGACTGGCTGCCCATCGCCCCGGCCGCCCACTACCTGTCCGGGGGGGTGGTCACCGATTTGTCCGGCGCCACCGCCCTGCCCGGCCTGTGGGCCGCCGGCGAGGTGGCCTGCACCGGGGTCCACGGGGCCAACCGGCTGGCCTCCAATTCGCTGCTGGAAGGCATGGTGTTCGGGGCCCGGCTGGCCGAGTCCATCCTGGCCGGCGGGGACGGACCCGAGCCGACCGGGGTGATGGGCGCGGTGCTCGACGGGACCTCCGAGCGCCTGGCGCCCACGGACGGGGCCCGCCCTGACGCCCCCGGGCCCGGGGGACCGGTGGCGGCCGCTCCCACCTGGCCCGACGTGACCAAGACCCGGGACCGGCTCCAGCGGGAGATGATGGAAGGGGCCGGGGTGGTCCGCAGCGCCGGCTCGTTGGCCGGGGCCGGGGCGGCCCTCGACGCCCTGGACGTCGAGATGGGGTCGGCCACCCCGGTGGACCGGGCCCACGGCGAGCTGGTCAACCTGGTCACCGTGGCCACCCGCGTCCTCCGCTCGGCCGACCTCCGGCGGGAGACCCGGGGGGCCCACGCCCGCAGCGACTTCCCGGAGGCCTCCGACCGCTGGCGTCGGCGCATCGTGCACGACGACGAGGGGATGGCGGTGCTGGCCGGTCCGGTGGCCGGTCCTTCGAGCCCTTGAGCTCGGCGCCGCGCCCTCCGGGCCACCCGGCCGGACCGGTCGACGTCGATCCGCCCCGGGCGGCGGTGGTCGACGCGGTGACCCGGGCCATCGCCGAGGACGTCCTGCCCCTGGGCGACCTGACCTCGGCCCTGGTCCCGGCCACCACCATGGCCACCGTGGCCGTGGTCAGCCGGGCCGCCGGGGTGGTAGCCGGCCGGGCCTGCGCCCTCGAGGCCTTCCACCAGATCGATCCCACCCTGGAGCTGACCTGGTGGGTGGGCGACGGCGGGGCGGTGGCCCCGGGGGACCGGGTGGCCTCGGTCCACGGGCACCTGCGCTCCATCCTGACCGCCGAGCGGACCGTGCTCAACTTCCTCGGCCACCTGTCGGGGGTGGCCTCGCTCACCGCCCGCTACGTGGAGGCGGTGGGGGCGGTGAGCCCGGCCACCCGGGTGCTGGACACCCGCAAGACCACCCCGGGCCTCCGCGCCCTCGAGAAGGCCGCGGTGCGGGCCGGGGGCGGCCACAACCACCGGGCCAGCCTGTCCGACGCCGTGCTGGTCAAGGACAACCATCTCGGCGGGATGACCATCACCGAGGCGGTGGCCCGGGCCCGGGCCCTGTGGCCCGGCCGCATGGTGGAGGTGGAGTGCGACCGCCCGGCCCAGGCCGACGAGGCGGCGGCGGCCGGCGCCACCGTGATCATGCTGGACAACATGTCGCCCGACCAGGTGGCCGCCTGCGTCTCCCGGCTGCGGGCCGACGGGGTCGACACCCTGGTCGAGGTGTCCGGCGGGGTCGACCTCGGCTCCGCCCCCCTTTTGGCCGGGGCCGGGGCCGACCTCATCTCGGTGGGGGCCCTCACCCACTCGGCCCCCGTCCTCGACCTCGGATTCGACCTGGCCACCGGGGCCGGGAGGAGGGACTGACCATGCTGCTGGCCATCGATGTCGGGAACACCGAGACGGTCGTCGGGCTGTTCGACGACGACCCCGCCTCGCCGATCGGCGGCACCGGGCCCCGGGACGGCAACGAGCCGAGCGGCCTGGCCCACCACTGGCGCCTGTCCACGGTGGCGGCCCGGACCGCCGACGAGCACGCCCTGCTCCTCACCCAACTGCTCGACCTCGACGGCCTGGACATCGACCGCGCCGTCTCGGGCATCGCCGTGACCTCGTCGGTCCCCCTGGTGACGGCCAACCTGCGCCAGATGGTGTCCCGCTGGTTCGACGTCCCCGCGGTGGTGCTCGAGCCCGGTGTGAAGAGCGGGATGCCCATCCTCTACGACAACCCGAAGGAGGTGGGGGCGGACCGGATCGCCAACGCGGTGGGGGCCTTCGACCTGTTCGGCGGACCCTGCGTGGTGGTGGACCTGGGCACGGCCACCACCTTCGACGCCATCTCGGCGGCCGGCGAGTACCTGGGCGGGGCCATCACCCCGGGCGTGGCCATCAGCCTCGACGCCCTCTTCGCCAACGCCGCCGCCCTCCGCCGGGTCGAGCTGATCGAACCCCGCAGCGTGATCGGCAAGTCGACGGTGGAGTCGATCCAGTCCGGCGCCCTCTACGGATTCGCCGGCCAGGTCGACGGGCTGTGCCGCCGGTTCACCGCGGTGCTCGGGGAGAGCACGGTGGTGGCCACCGGCGGGCTCTCCGAGCTCATCTCGCCCTACGCCGAGGAGATCGAGTACGTGGAGCCGTGGCTGACCCTCCACGGCCTGCGCATCATCTTCGAGCGGAACCTCCCGCCGACCACCGCCCGGTAGGGGGCCGGTCGAGCCGGTTCAGCTCAGACCGGGGCCTCGAGGGCCAGCCGGGGCCGCCGGACCGGGGGCTGGTGGTCCCAGAGGTCGGCCAGGAGGTCGTCGCGCACCGCGGCCCGCGCCGGGTCGTCCCACCGGTTGGCCTGCTGGAGCGGGTCGTCGCTGAGGTCGTAGAGCTCGCCCTCGGTGCCGTCGTGGGACGTCCCGGGCCGGTAGGCGCTGCACACCCAGTGGTCCCGCATGATGGTCCGCAGGTGGACGTCGGTCCCGAAGATCTCGCTGTCCCACTCGGTCAGCACCCGCTCGAATCCCCGGGCATCGGCGTCGGCGTCGTCGACGGGGAGGGCCCCGCCCTGCATCCAGGCCGGAGCCTCGAGGCCGGCGATGGCACAGAGGGTGGGGGCCAGGTCGACCAGGCCCACCGGCCGGCTGACCACCGATGGTGTCGGTGCACTGGACGGAGCCGGTCGCCACACCAGGGGAAGACGCATCAGGGCATCGACGTGGTACGGGCCCTTGAACAGCAGCCCGAAGT
>DATCBL010000077.1:0-2909 GCA_036511875.1 Acidimicrobiales bacterium | reverse complement strand
GGGCCGGGCCAACGTCATCATCTACGGCCTGCTCATCATCGGCCTGCTGGTGGGGGTCGGGGTGCCCCTGGTGTCGGGGGAGTGGGGCTTCGCCATCGTCATCTCCGCCCTCGGCCTGGTGGAGGGGGCCATCCTGGTGGCCACCCCGGCCATGGTGCGGGACTTCAGCCCCCAGGTGGGCCGGGCCTCGGCCATGGGGTTCTGGACGGTGGGCCCGGTGGCCGGCAGCCTGATCACCAGCATCGTGGCTGCCAACACGCTCGACCACTTCCTCAAGAACGCACCGATCACCGGGTGGAAGAGCCAGTTCGTCATCTCCGGAGTGACCTCCATCGTGGTCTTCCTGATCTGCCTGGTGCTGATGAAGGACCTCTCCTCCAAGCTCCGCGACCAGCTGATGGTCTCGCACCAGGACCAGGCCCTGGTCGAGGCCAAGGCCCGGGGCATCTCCACCGAGGAGGTGCTGCTGGCCACCGCTCGGCCCTGGCAGCAGATCCTCAAGTGGGACCTGGTGGGCTCGTCCTTCGGCATCGCCGTCTTCCTGCTCGTGTACTACGCGGCGTCGGGGTTCTTCACCATCTATTACTCGACGGTCTTCGTGAACCCCAGTGGCCTCAACTTCAGCGTGGCCCAGGCCAACCACCTGAACGAGTGGTTCTGGGCCGCCGACGCGGTGGCCCTGATCGTCTTCGGCGTGCTCTCCGACCTCTTGAAGGTGCGCAAGCCCTTCATGCTGGTCGGCGCGGTCGGGGCCATCGTCACCCTCATCGTCTTCCTCAACCAGACCAGCCACCCCCACACCAGCTTCAACACGCTGGTGGGCATCGAAGTGGTGCTGGCCTGCTTCCTCTCGCTGTGTTACGCGCCCTGGATGGCCGGCTACACCGAGATGGTCGAAGCCAAGAACCCGGCGCTGGTGGGCACGGGCCTGGCCCTGTGGGGGTGGATCCTCCGGTTGGTGGTGGGCATCTCGTTCATCTTCCTACCCCTGGTCATCACCTCGGTCAGCCCGATCGTCGACAACCAGCCCGTGGCCACCCAGACCATTCCGGGCACGAACGGCACCCCGGGCGCCCCGTCGGGCGGCTACAGCGCCCAGACCTTCCTGGCCGCCCATCCGGCCTCGGTGGCCTTCGCCCAGGCCCACGCCGCCTTCCTCGGCGTGCTCAGCGCGCCCAGCAACGCCTCGGCGGTGGCCGCCCTGGCCGCCGACAAGAGCGCGGCCAACCTGGCCCGGGTGGCCGCCCTCATCGGGCCCAAGAACACCGCCCTGCTGATCAAGTACAACGCCCAGCTGACCACCCTGGTCGTCCCGTACCAGCCTGAACTCACCTACCTGGCCGCCCACCAGGTCGCCCTCACCGACCTCCAGAACGGCCTGGCCAAGTCGCCCAAGCAGTGGCAGCACTGGTTCTGGGTGTGCGTGGCCGGCATGGTGGTGTTCATCCCGACCATCTGGCTCAACCGGGGCCGGTGGAGCCCGAGGCGGGCCCGCGAGGACGAGTCCAAGCACGAAGAGGACGTGGCCCGCGAGCTGAAGGAGCTGGTCGGGGCCAACGCCTGAGCGGACCGGTCCCCGGCCGCCGGGCGTCGGGGACGACGTCGCACCTGCCCTCTACGGTGGACCCGTGGACCACCCAGGGGAGCAGCTGCCCGGCTTCGCGGTGGTCGACGTGGAGACCACCGGCTTCGCCCCCGACACCGAGCGGATCGTGGAGGTCGGCGTGGTGGTCCTCGACCGTGCCGGTGCCGAGGTCGGGGCGTTCTGCACCCTGGTCGACCCGGACCGCCACCCGGGACCGACCCACATCCACGGCATCACCCCGGCCATGGTGTCCGGCGCCCCGAGCTTCGCCGCCGTCCGGCCCCACCTGGCCGAGCTGCTGTCCGGCCGGGTGGTGGTGGGCCACAACGTCGACGACTTCGATCTGAGCTTCCTGCGGGCCGAGTGCCGGCGGAGTGGGGGAGCGGGGGCGGTCCCCCGTGCGGGCCCGACCCTCGACACGCTGCAGGTGGCCCAGCACCACCTCGGACTGGCCGGTCGGGCCAGCCTGGCCGAGTGCTGCACCCACTACGGGCTGAGCTGGGCCGACCACCACAGCGCCCTCGGCGATGCCCGGGTCACCGCCGCGCTGTTCTGTGCCATGCGGGGCCAACTCGGTGACGAGGTGCTGGGTGTGGACCGGGCCCTGGCCCGCGCCCGCTTCTCGACGTGGCCCGGAGGGTCGGTCGTGCCCCCGGCCGTCCGGGCCCGGGCCGACGCGCCGACCGGCTGAGCCGGGCTCCCCGGGTCGACGGGTCAGCCCGCCCCCCCGCTCCCGACCGAGGGGACGGCTTCGACCACCGGGCCCACCTCGACGTCGGGTACCGAGGCATCGGGTGACCCGGCCTCGGCCTGGCCCCGGTGCCGGGCCCCACCCAGCATCTCGTCGAGGTCGCCGGCCTCGTGGGTGCCGGCCACCAGGGGGGAGCGGGCCAGGACCACCACCCCGGCCACCAGCACGGCCAGGGCGAGGAGCTCGAGGGTGACCCAGCCGAGACCTCCTCGGAGGTGGTCGGCGAACAGGGTGATGCCGAGCACGATGCTGACCAGGGGGTTGATGGTGACCAGGGTGGTCCTCGAGGCGGTGATCGGCCCGGCGTGGAGGGCGTTCTGGAGGAGGAAGACGGTGCCCAGGCCGCACACGGCCAGCATGTAGGGCTGGAAGTGGGTTAGCACGTGCCCCCACCCCTCGGTGGTGTAGGTGGTGATGGCCTTGGTCAGGGAGGCGGTGTAGGCCGCGGTCACTGCGGTGGCGGCCCCGAAGGAGGCCGCCCGCCACCAGCGGGGACCCCGCAGGGCGGCCAGGATGAACCCGGCGATGGCGGCCAGCAGGAGGACGCTGGCCACCAGACACTGGTGATTGGTC
>DATCBL010000076.1:0-2319 GCA_036511875.1 Acidimicrobiales bacterium | reverse complement strand
GGCGGCGGAGCGACGGCCCAGACCGGCGCCCCCAACGACGTTCCGAACGGTGGCGTGGCGTCACCGGCCTCGCCTTCCGCATCCTCGGACCCCTCGCCGGCACCGGCTGACCCCTCCGGGTCGACCGGTCCGGAATCCGGGGAGACCGGGTCGGGCAGCTCAGCCGACACCGACACCGACCACGGAGCCGGCGCCGCCGGGGACTGAGGCTCGGCGAGGTCGATCTCGACTCCCCTCCCGCCGAGGCCGGTCGGCTCGATGGGCAGGTCCACCGGCCAACGGCTCGCCGGCCGGGGCGCGGCCGGATCCGGACCCACCGAGTCGGTGGCCCCGGTCTCCGCCACCGGCGTCTCGGAGACCGGAGTCATGGAGACCGGAGGCAGGACGACCTCTTGGGCCGGGAGGCTGATCGGGGGTTGGGCCGGGCGGCCGATCGGGGGGGCCGGCGGCGTGGGGCTGGGCGGAGTCGGGCCCGGCGCCTCGGCCGCGGACTGTCCGTAGCGCTCCAACTCCCGGCGGAGCGCCTCCCGGCCAGGCAGCTCGAAGGGGACATCGAACCCCGGCTCCTCGTGGTCCAGCGTCGACCCCGGAGGGACCACCCCGGGCAGCGGGCGGACCGATCGCGCCTCGAGGCGCCCGAGGCGACCGGCCGCCACCTCGAAGGCCACCACCGTGCCCACGTCGATCCGGCGGGACCCGTCGGTGATGGCCGTGCAGTGGAAGGGGATCCGGTCCCCGGTCCCGTACTCGATGACCCCGAGGCCCCGCGGCTCGTCGAATTCGGCGACGTCCCCGATCAGAGGCTTCCTCCCGGCCGGCACCAGACCGGACGGTCCGCTCCAGATGGTCGAGGCGGGTGTCATCGCTTAGTGGACGATCTTGGACAGGGCCAGCTCGATGATGTCGGTGGCCCCCCGATCCTTGAGCGCCGGTATCAACACGTTGATCTCCGACTTGGGCACCACGGTTTCCACCGCGAACCCTCCCCCGCCGAACAGCTCGGAGACGGTGGGCGAGCGCAGCGACGGGAGGACCTCGATGACCCCGGGCAGCTGCTCGGCCGGGACGTTGAGCTTCACCAGCACCTTGCCGCGGGCCTCGAGCGCCCCCTGCAACAGGGTCAACAGCTGTTCCATGGCGTGACGTTTGTCCGAGTCCTCGGCGGCCGCCGGATTGGCGATCAGCTCGGTGTGCGAGACCAGCAGCGTCTCCACGATCTTGAGCCCGGCGGCCCGGAGCGCCCGGCCGGTCTCGGTGATCTCCACCACGCAGTCGGCGATGTCGGGCACCTTGGCCTCGGTGGCCCCGTAGGACAGGCTCACGTCGGCCTTGACCCCGTGGCCCTCGAGGTACCGCCGGGTGAGCTCGGGGTACTCCGTCGACACCCGCACCGCACCGTCCGGGCCCGTGGCCGAGTGGGCCAGGTCGGACACCGAGGTGACCGGGGAGTCGATGGGGACGGCCAGCACCACCCGGACCGGGCTGCCGGTGGCCTTCGAATACGGGAGCACCCCCAACGAGGTCACCGCGCTCCCCCGCTCCTCCACCCAGTCCCGGCCGGTGATCCCCACGTCGAACAGCCCGTTGGCCACGTAGAGGGGGATCTCCTGGGGACGGAGGATGCGCACCTCGGCCACCCGGGGATCGTCGATCGACGCCCGGTAGTCGACCTCCGAGGACCGGGTGACACTCAGGTCGGCCGCGGCGAACAGGTCGAGGGTGGCCCGCTCCAGCGAGCCCTTCGGGAGGACCAGCCGGAGCATCATCGTCCCCCGCGGGAGAAGCCGACCCGGGACCCGCTGGACCGCGACGAGAGGTCGGACAGCACGGCGACGGTCGCGAGAGCGGTCTCCGCCGCCTCGCGACCCTTGTTGGAATCATCGCCCTCCGAACGGACCAGGGCCTGGTCCACGGTGTCGGTGGTGAGGACCCCGAAGACGACCGGGACGCCGGTGTCGAGCTGGACCCTCTGCAGCCCGGCGGCGCACTGTCCGGCCACGAAGTCGTAGTGGCCGGTGTCGCCCCGGATGACCGCGCCGAGGCAGACCACCGCGTCCACGGTGTCGGAGGCCGCCAGCTTCTGGGCCACCACCGGCAGCTCGAAGGCCCCCGGGGCCCAGACCACCACGGCCCGCCCGAGATCGCAGCCGGCCTCCTCGAGGGCGTCGAGGGCCCCGGTCAGCAGGCGGTCGGTGATCCCGCCGTTGAACTCGGCGCAGGCCAGTCCCACCCGGACGTCCGAGGCCGGGGCGACGCCGCCGGGGCCGGGGGCTCCGTCGACCGAGGTGCCCACCCGGGTCGAGGCCCGTTCCTTGGCGT
>DATCBL010000075.1:0-3331 GCA_036511875.1 Acidimicrobiales bacterium | reverse complement strand
GCTGGGCATGGTGACCTCGGTGGCCGTCGGAGAGGGTGGCGACGTCGAGGTCGAGGTGGCCCTCACCGTGGCCGGCTGCCCGCTCCGCACCCAGATCCGAAGCGACGTCGAGACCCACGTGGGTGCGCTCCCCGGGGTCCGATCGGTGACGGTGGCCACCGGGGTCATGGACGCCGAGCAGCGCAAGGTGGTCATGGCCCGGGCCCGTCAGCTGGCCCAGGACCCGGCCCCGGCCACCGACATCCCCGACACCGCCCGGGTCATCGCCGTGGCCTCGGGCAAGGGTGGGGTGGGGAAGAGCTCGGTCACCGTCAACCTGGCCGTGGCCATGGCCCGCCGGGGCCTGACCGTCGGGGTGCTGGACGCCGACATCTGGGGGTTCTCGGTTCCCCGCCTCCTGGGCATGCAGGGCGAGGTGGAGGCCCGGGACAAGAAGATGGTGCCCCTCGAGCGGCGAGTCGGCGACGGCCTGCTCCGGGTGCTGTCCATGGGGTTCCTGGCCGACGAGGACAGCGCCATCATGTGGCGGGGGCTGATCCTCAACCGGGCCGTGCAGCAGTTCCTGGAGGACGTCCACTGGGGTGACCTCGACTACCTCCTCATCGACATGCCCCCGGGCACCGGCGACATCCAGATGGGCCTGGCCCGCATGCTGCCCCGGACCGAGGTCATCGTGGTCACCACGCCGCCGGTGGCGGCCCAGAAGGTGGCGGCTCGCACCGCCGACATGGCCCGCAAGGGCTACCTGAGGGTGGCCGGGGTAATCGAGAACATGAGCGACTTCACCTGCGAGCACGGCACCTCCTACGCGCTGTTCGGATCCGGCGGTGGGGCCCGCCTGGCCGCCGAGGTGGGCGTGCCGCTGATCGGCCAGATCCCCCTCCACCCCTCGGTGGCGGCCGGCGGCGACGCCGGTACCCCGGTGGCGCTGGACGAGGGGAGCCCCCTGGCCGAGGCGTTCGACGCCATCGCCGAGTCGGTCATCACCACCATCGCTCCCCGGTTGGCCATGGACGGGTGCAGCGTTCGGCTCCTGGAGCGGGTCGAGGCCGCCGTGGAGGCCGGGACCGTCGAGACCCCTGCCGCGCCACCGGTGGAGGCCACCACCCCCTGATCGGACCGGGCCGGCTCCGGACCGGGCTCAGCCCGGGTCGGACGTGGGGCCCCACACCTGTCGGGCCACGTCGGCCAGGGCCGGGTCGAGGGCCCACCCCGACGCCCGGCGGTCGGCCAGCGCCTCGACGTAGCCGTCGTCCCCGGGCCGGAGGATGAGGACGTGGCCGTCCTCCACGAGCACGATGGGCAGCACCGTGGTCACGTCGGTCACCTGGCTGGCCCAGGCCATCACCTGGCCGGTGGACCGGAACCCCTCGATGCTCTTGAGGTTGGCGATCGTCGGTGGCAACAGCTCGATCTCGCCCTCGGCCTGGAGGGTGAGGGCGTCACGGGGGCGGACCCAGATGGTGGCGATGGTCTCGCCGTCGTCGTGGCTGGCCGTCTGGCCGGGAGGGGCGGTGGTGATGAAGAACCGGGTGTCGTACCGTCGCGGCGCCAGCTCCGGGGTGATCCAGTGGCTGATGTAGTAGACGGTGTCCACCACCAGGACCAGGTCCTCCTGCCGGCAGATGTCCAGCAGCCCGATCTCCTGATCGTTGACGGCGTCCCGATAGGCGGCGAAGCGGGCGGCCACCCCGGGGCCGGTGGTGTCGAGCAGGTCCCCCGGGCCGGGTCCGTCGTCCCGGCGGCGCCGGGCCAACATCACGCCCGCCTCCTCGAAGCACTCCCTCAGGGCCGCCACCCAATAGGCCAGTCCCCCGGACTCGACGCCGAGCACCGCACTGGCCTCGGCATCGGAGCGTCCCCGGCACAGGGCCTCGACGGACGGCCCGTGGTCCCCGGGATCGACCCGCCCCCCGGGGAACACGTAGGCCCCGGCCACGAACTCGGAGGCCAGGTTCCTCCGCAGCATGCACACTTCGACGTCCGGGGCGCCGTCCTCGTCCCGGGCGTCCCGGATCAGCATCACGGTGGCGGCAGGCTGGATGGGGACGGGCACTCCGGTCAGGCTACTTCCGGCCCGCCCGGCCGACGTCAGGCCGACAGGCCGTCCCGGCGCCCGGAATCCTCCGTGGCCGAGCGCGGGGTGGGGGCCCGGGCGTCGACCAGCGCGCTGATGGCCAGCTCCCCGAAGGCGGCCGGGTCGGCGATGAGCCAGGCGTGGGCCCCCTCCACCACCACCCCGTCCACGCCGGCGGCGTGGCGCAGCTCGTCGAAGGCCGACCGGGGCACCAGGCCGTCGCGGTCGGACCAGGCCACGGTGACCGGGATCCCCCACCGGGCAATCGACCGCACCTCCCGGACCAGGTCGGCCCGGCGGATGAACTCACCGGTCCGGAACATCCCGAGCGGGTTGGTCACCAGATTGGGGATGAAGTCCTCCAGCAGCATCGGCAGCAGCCGGAACAGGCGCGGCGAGTGGAGCAGGTCGGTGGAGAAGTGCCGTCCCCAGTCCCAGAACGGGCGCTGGACCATGGTGCGCACCTCGTCGGGGAAGAGGGCCCAGGTCGGGCTGCCGACGGCATTGGCCAACAACAGGGAGGAGACCCGCCAGGGCTGGTCGTAGGTGAAGGCGGTGGACACCGCACCGCCGAAGGAGTGGCCGGCCACCAGGGCCAGCTCCCGTTGGTCCACGGCGTCGAGGAAGCGGCCCACCCAGGTGGCGTAGCCAGCAAAGGTGCGCTGTTCGGGCGGGAGCTCGCGGGTGCCCCCGAATCCGGGCAGGGCCGGGGCGTAGACCCGGCAGCCGGCGTCGGCCATGGCCCGGATGGGGGCCCGGTAGGCGTTGGGCCGGAGGCCCCACCCGTGGAGGAACAGCGCGGCCGGCCCGGTGCCGCAGACGCCGTAGCTGACCCGGTGCCCACCGACCTCCACCCGCTCCCAGCGGATCCGGGGATCGGCCGACGCCGTGACGGTGGCGTCCGACGGTACCGGCTCCCTCGGCCCCCCAGCTTCTCCCGGCATGGCCCGTCAGTGTAGGCCCGATCACCGACGACGGGTCCGATTCCCGCCGCCCCACCGGCCGGCCGACCCGGTGGCGAGGCCTGGCCATCCCCGCCGGCCGCGCGGCGCCGGTGGCCAGAACGGCGCGATCCCAGTTGTCCGGGCCTGGCGATTACGCTTCCTGCGACCACTCCACGAAGCGGGGACTGCGGAACCATGGCACAGGACCAGAAGAAGAGCACCGTCGGGGGGAACAAGCCCAAGCCAGGCAACGCCCCCGGTGGGAACCAGGGTCAGAGCGCCAAGGACCGGAGCCGGGCCCAGAGCCGAC
>DATCBL010000074.1:0-3606 GCA_036511875.1 Acidimicrobiales bacterium | reverse complement strand
TCGCCGTCGACGAGCTCCGGGTGCCGGAATCGGAGATCCAGGGCGCGCTGGCCCGGATCCCCGCCCCGCTGCAGGAGGCGCTCGACGTGGCCCACGACCGCATCCTGGCCTACCACGCCCACGAGTCGGCCGACCCCGAGGCCGACCGCTTCGAGTCCGGGGGCATCGAGGTCGACCACCTGGTCCGTCCGGTGGCCCGGGCCGGGTGCTACGCCCCGGGCGGACGGGCCCGCTATCCCTCGACCGTGCTCATGTGCGCGGTGCCGGCCCAGGTGGCCGGGGTGGGGGAGATCGTGCTGTGCGTGCCCCCAGGCCCGGACGGTCGGATCGACGACGCCTCGCTGGCCGCGGCGGCGGTGGCCGGCATCCACGAGGTCTACCGGGTCGGCGGCGCCCAGGCCATCGCGGCCATGGCCTACGGGACCGAGTCCATCGAACCGGTCGACGTGATCGTCGGGCCGGGCAACCGGTACGTGGCCGAGGCCAAGCGCCAGGTGTCGGGCGTGGTCGGCGTGGCCTCGGCCTTCGCCGGCCCGTCCGAGGTGGTGGTCATCGCCGGGCCGGGGACACCGACCGAACTGGCCGCCATCGACCTGGTGGTCCAGGCCGAGCACGGCCCGGACGGCCTGGCCTGGCTGGTCACCTGGTCCGAAGCGGTGGCCGAGGCCGTCACCGCCCAGGTGGACCGCCTGGTGGCCGCCTCGCCCCGGCGGTCGGACCTCGAGGCCACCCTCGGTGCCGGCGGCTACGTGGTCCTGGTCGACGGTCCGAAGCAGGCCATGGCCGTGGCCAACGTCGTGGCCCCCGAGCACCTTGAGATCCTGACCCACGACCCGCGGTCGCTCCTCGGCCAGGTGACCTCGGCCGGGGCGGTGTTCCTCGGGGCGAACTCGCCGGCCAGCGTCGGCGACTACCTGGCCGGTCCCAACCACGTCCTCCCGACCAACCGGACGGCCCGGTTCGCCAGTGCCCTCCGGGTGGACGACTTCCGCCGCCACATCCACGCCGTCACCGTGAGCGAGAAGGCCCTGGAGGTGCTCGGACCCTACGTGGTCACCCTGGCCGAGACCGAGGGGCTCCCGGCCCACGCCGACTCGGTGCGCCTGCGATGGCCACGGTAGGCGGGGAGCCGGTGGTGCCCGCGGTGCGCCCGGACCTGACCGAGCTGGCCGGCTACCACTCGGCCCAGGTGGAGGTGGAGGTCCGGCTCAACACCAACGAGTCACCCCTCCCGCCCCCGCCCGCCTGGCTCGAGGACTTCCGCTCCGGCCTCGAGGGCATCGAGTTCAACCGGTACCCGGACCGGAGCGCCCTCGAGCTGCGCCGGGCCTTGGCCGACAGCCACGGCGTGGCCGTCGAGCAGGTGTTCTGCGCCAACGGTTCCAACGAGGTCCTCCAGTCGCTGCTGTTGGCCTACGGCGGGCCGGGGCGCACCGCGGCGCTGTTCGAGCCGACCTACACCCTCCACCGGCACATCGCCCGCACCACCGGCACCCGGGTGGCGGCCGGGGCGCGGACCGACGACTTCCGGCTCGACCTCGACGAGGTGCGGAGGGTGGTGGAGGCCGAGCGCCCGGTCATCACGTTCCTGTGCTCGCCCAACAACCCGACCGGCCGGGCCGACCCGGTGGACGCCATGGCCTCGGTGCTGGCCCTGGCCCCCGGGCTCCTGGTGGTCGACGAGGCCTACGGCCAGTTCGCCCCGTCGTCGGCGCTGGACCTGGTGGGCCGGGCCGGGCCCGGGGCCGAGCGGTTGGCGGTGGTGCGGACCTTCTCCAAGACCTGGTCCCTGGCCGGGCTCCGCCTCGGCTACCTCGTCGCCGCGCCCGACGTGGTCCGGGCCTGCGAACTGGTGGCCCTGCCCTACCACCTCGACGCGGCCAAGCAGCTGGCGGGGCGCCTGGCCCTCCGCTACGTCCGCGAGATGGAGGTCCGGGTGGCCCTGGTCAACGAGGAGCGGGGTCGGATCGCCGCTGCCCTGGCCACCCTCCCGGTCGAGACCTGGCCGTCCGACGCCAACTTCATCCTGTTCCGCCCCATCGACTCCCCGGCCCGCCAGGTGTGGGACCACCTCGTCGACCGATCGGTGCTCGTGCGAGACTGTTCGGAGTGGCCGGGGCTCACCGGGTGCCTGCGGGTGACGGTGGGCCTTCCCGAGGAGAACGACCGGTTCCTGGCCGCCCTGGACGAAAGCCTGCGATGACCATCACCACGCCCACCCCCTCCGCCCCGAGGACCGGGAGCGCCCTGCGGACGACCAAGGAGACCTCCATCGAGGTGGTCCTGGACGTCGACGGCCGCGGCATCACCGAGGTCGATACCGGCCTGCCCTTCTTCGATCACATGGTCGGCCAGCTCGGCCGCCACGGGGGGTTCAACCTGAAGGTGATGGCCCGGGGCGACCTCGAGGTGGACGCCCACCACACCGTGGAGGACGTGGGCATCACCGTGGGCGAGGTGTTGGCCGAGGCACTCGGGGACAAGGCGGGGATCCGCCGGTTCGGGTCGGTGGCCCTCCCGCTCGACGAGGCCCTGGTCGAGGTGGCCCTCGACCTCTCCGGTCGTCCCTTCCTGGCCTATGCCATCGAGTTCCCGCCCGAAACTAACCCCCTGGGCAGCCCGCCCTTCGACCCCCAGCTGGCCGAGGAGTTCTGGCGGGCCTTCGCCACCGCGGCCGGTCTCACCCTGCACATCCGCCTCCACAGCGGGAAGAACACCCACCACATCGTGGAGGCCTCGTTCAAGGGGGTGGCGCGGGCGCTCCGGGACGCCGTCCGCCTCGAGGGCGGCGGCATCCCCTCCACCAAGGGAACGTTGTGACGCCGCCCGCCCGGCCCGCCGCCTCGCCCCGGTGATCGCGGTCCTCGACTACGGCATCGGCAACCTCCGGTCGGCCGAGAAGGCCCTCCAGCACCTGGGGGCCGATGCCCATCTGGTCGACGACCCGGACCGGGCCGCGGGCGCCGACGGGGTGGTGCTGCCCGGGGTGGGGGCCTTCGGCCGCTGCGCCGAGGCCCTGCGGTCCAGAGGACTCGACCGGGCCGCCACCGCTGCGGTCGAGCGGGGGGTGCCGTTCCTCGGGATCTGTATCGGGTTCCAACTCCTCTACGAGGGGTCCGAGGAGGACCCCTCCCACCCGGGCCTGGCCGTCCTCCCCGGCGTGGTCCGCCGGCTGGCCCCCGGCGTCAAGCACCCCCAGATGCAGTGGAACCGGCTGGAGCCTGGTCCCGGGACCGGCGGCGGCCTGCTGGCCGGGGTGCCCGACCCGGCCTGGGTGTACTTCGTCCACTCCTACGCGCCCGAGGTGACCGCCGACACCTCGTCCACCTGTGAGTACGGGGGCACGGTGACCGCCTCGGCCGAGCAGGGCCCGGTGTGGGGCACCCAGTTCCACCCCGAGAAGTCGGGGAGCGTCGGGCTGGGGATCCTGGCCAACTTCGTGGATGCCGTCCACCGCGTCGAGCGGTGATGGACCTCTACCCGGCCATCGACATCCGGGGTGACACGGCGGTCCGGCTCGCCCAGGGCGACTTCTCGCAGGAGACCCAGTACGGCGACCCGGTGGACCTGGCCGGTCGCTTCGCCGCCGCCGGTGCCCCGTGGCTG
>DATCBL010000073.1:0-5889 GCA_036511875.1 Acidimicrobiales bacterium | reverse complement strand
GGACCACGATGTAGGAGATGCCCTGCTCCTTCAGTGAGGAGGCGAAGGCCACCCCGAGGGCGGTCCCGATCACCACCCCGATCACCGCGCCGAAGAGGGAGAGGATCACCGACTCGGAGCGGATCATGGCCCGGACCTGACGGCGCTTCATCCCGACCGCCCGGAGCAGGCCGATCTCGTGGGTGCGCTCAAACACCGAGAGCATCAGGGTGTTGACGATGCCGATCAGGGCGATGAGCACGGCCAGGGCCAACAGGGCGTACACCAGGCCCAGCAACTGGTTGACCTGTTGCCGCTGGGACGCCTCGAACTCGGCCCGGGTCTGGATCTTGAGGTTGGGGTAGGCGGTCAGGCCGGCGTTCACCGCACGGGTCGCTCCGGTGCTCGAGTCGGTGCGCAGGAGGACGGCCACCGGCAGCGGGTCGTTGAAGTGGGCCAGGAAGAAGCCGTCGCCGACCACATAGCTGCCGAGCAGGGCGTTGGGCTTGAAGATGCCCCCGATGCGCATGGTCGAGTCGCCGGTCTGGGCGAACTTGACCGGCACCACCGAGCCCACCGAGAGATGCTTGGAGTTGGCCGTGGTGGTGTCGATGAGCAGGTCCCCGGCTACCAGCGCCGGCGCCCCGCGGCCTCCGTCCATGCGCAGGATGACGGTGTCGGAGAGGTGGTCGGTGGACACCGCAGTGACGGTGGAGAGCGAGCCCCGGAGCTCAAACTCCCCGTCGTACACCGTTGAGACGGCGGCCACGCCCGGTACCCGCGAGGCGGCCGTGGCCACCGAGGCGGAGAATCCGCCGGAGCCGCCGCTGGCCGAGTTGGTGATGATGTAGTCGGCGCGCACCGCGTTGTCGACGCTGCTGGTGGCGGACTTGGACAGCGAGGCTCCGAAGACGGCGATGGTCGACACCAGGGCCAGGCCCACCATGAGGGCCGACGAGGTCTGGGCGGTGCGGCGCGGGCTGCGCATGGAGTTCTCCCGGCCCAACCGGCCGGGGACCCCGAACAGGCGGGCCAGGGGACGGCCGATGGCGCTCGACATGGGCCGGGCCACCACCGGGGCCAGCATCCCCGCGCCCAGGAAGACGGCCACCGCCCCGAGGCCGACCAGCTGGATGGCCGGTTCGGTCAGGCCGAAGACCAGGGCCACCACGCCCAGCACGGCCACCACCGACCCGATGACGATCCGGCGACGGGAGGACTCGGCCTGGTCGCCGCGGTAGTCGGCCAGGGCGGCCACCGGCGGGATCCGGACAGCGCGTCGGGCCGGGCCGATGGCCGAGATGACCGTGACCCCCACGCCGACCACCAGGGCGGCCACGACGGTTCGAGGGGCGAAGACCAGGGGCCCGGAGGGGAGGGAGATGCCGAACGCCTTGAGCAGGGCCTCGAGACCGAGCGCAGCCAACACCCCGAGGGCCAGGCCCACCAGCGAGGCCACCAACCCGAGGAGCAGGGCCTCGATCAGCACGGAGCGGAACACCTGTCGTCGGCTGGCGCCGACGATGCGGAGGAGGGCCAGCTCCCGGGTCCGCTGGCCGACGAGGATGGAGAAGGTGTTGAAGATGGTGAACCCGCCCACGAACAGCGAGATGAAGGCGAAGACCAGGAGGGCGGTGGAGAAGAAGGAGAGCGACTGGTTGATGGAGTTGGTCGTCTCGTTGGCCACCGTCTGGCCGGTCACCACTTCCACCCCCGGGGGGAGCACCTTCTCGATGGCCTGCTGGACGTGGGCCTTGTCCGCTCCGGGCTGAGTGAGGACGTCGATGGCCTGGTAGTGCCCGATCTGCTCGAGCACGCTCTGGGCGGTGGGCAGGTCGAAGGCGGCCAGGGTGGCCCCGGCCAGGTTGTCGGCGGTTCCGAAGGTGAAGATGCCGGAGATGGTGAACGTCTGGGTCGGTCCGCGGAGGAGGACCCGTACGTGGTCGCCGACGTGGAAGTGGTACTTGCGGGCGGTGCCGGCGTCCATGGCCACCTGGTCCGGGCCGGCCGGGGCTCTCCCGCTGGACAGGTGCAGGGCCGAGAGCTGGGTGTTGGGATCGAAGGACAGGCCGATGGTGGGCGCCCCTCCGGTGGTCACCGCCTGGCCGTCCGGGGCCACGAACTGGGCGGAGCCGGTCACCGTGCCCTGGGCGTAGGCCACCCCGGGGATCCGGCGGACCTCGCCGACGATCGACTCGGAGATCGGCTTGCGGTTGGCGCTGCTCCCGCCGTTGGCGGCGTCGTTGGCGAAGGCCGCCTTCCCCCGGATCTCGAAGTCCACGTTCTGGTAGACGTGGCTGAACAGGGTGGTGAAGGTGGCGTGGAGGGTGTCGGTGAGCACCAGGGTGCCCGAGATGAAGGTCACCCCGAGCACGATGGCCAGGCCGGTGAGGGCCAGGCGGAGCTTGTGGGCCAGCAGCCCCTTCAGGGTGACCTTGCCCACGTCAGCCGCCCAGCCGCTTCATCCGCTCCAGCACCGAGTCCACGGTGGGCGCCACCAGCTCGTCCACCACCTTCCCGTCGGCCAGAAAGACCACCCGGTCGGCGTAGGCCGCACCCCGGGCGTCGTGGGTGACCATCACGATCGACTGGTGGAACTCGGTCACCGAGCGGCGCAGGAAGGCCAGCATCTCGGCCGAGGAGTTGGAGTCGAGGTTGCCGGTGGGCTCGTCGGCGAAGATGAGGTCGGGGCGGCCGATGAGGGCCCGGGCGCAGGCGGCCCGCTGCTGCTGGCCGCCGGACATCTCGTTGGGCCGGTGACTGAGCCGGTCGGCGATCCCGAGCTGGCCGACCAGGTAGTCGAACCACTCCCGGTCCACCTGGGTGCCAGCCAGGGCGGCCGGAAGGGTGATGTTCTCCTCGGCGGTGAGGGTGGGCACCAGGTTGAAGGACTGGAACACGAACCCGACCCGGTCCCGCCTCATCTGGGTGAGGCCGGCGTCGTCCAGCAGCCCGATCTCCTGGTCGCCGATGTACGTCTGTCCCGACGTGGGGTTGTCGAGGCCGGCCATGCAGTGCATGAGGGTGGACTTGCCCGAGCCCGACGGTCCCATCACCGCGGTGAACCGACCCCGCTCGAACTGGACGTTGATCCCGTCGAGGGCGTGCACCACGGCATCGTGGGTGCCGTAGGTCTTGACCAGGTCGACGGCTCGGGCGGCCGGTGGGCCCGCCGAGACCGGATCTCCGGTCGGCGGCTGTTCGGTGATGGTCATGGAGCGTGGTCCCTCTCGTGGCGTGATGGAGCGGTCGGGTGGACGGGGTGGTCCTCAACGGGGGCGGCGGTCGGGCCGGCGGGCTCCGGTATCCAGGGCCCTCGTCCGGGCCGACCTCGCGGATGCTACCGAGGATCGGACGGCGCGTGGCGCCGTCCCAGTCGGTACCAGATCAGCAGTCCCACCACGACCACCCATACCCCGGTGGCGTGCACCTGGGACAGGGCCGCGTCGGCGACCGCGGCGACCAGGATCACCACCAGGAGCAGAGGGAGCAGTCGACGGCGACGGGTACGGGGGGGCGACGGCTCGTCGGCCAGCCGGGGCAGGTCGTCGAAGAGGCCGTCGAGGTCACGCCGGGTCTTCGCTCCGGTGGCCTGGTCCAGCCGGGAGCCGAACTCGGACTGGTCGAGTCGGCCGTCGGCGAAGTGGCGGGAAAGCCGCTCGGCCACATCGTTCCGTTCGGCATCGGACACCCGCAGGTCGGGATGGTCCGCCCACCCCGTCCGGTAGGTGCCGGTCGGGTGGTCCCGGTCGTATCGGTGGCGCATGGCGGGTCCTCTCGGATGGACGGTGCGGTACGGGCGGGACATGCTCAGCGCACCCGGTCGCGGGACAGCAGCTCCTCGGCCACCGAGACCTCGGTGCCCTCTTCGGGGATCAGCAGCCAGGCGGCCAGGTAGATGGGCACGGCCACGCCGCCCAGCAGGGCCAGGGCCACGAAGGCCACCCGGACCAAGGTGGGATCGACGTCGAACCAGTCGGCCAGGCCGGCGGCCACGCCGGCTAGCATCCGGCCGCTGCGCAGGCGAACCAGGTGATCGGAGGGCCCGATGCCGGCTTCGGCGGGGCCCGATCTCGGCCCGTCGGGCTCCGGCGTGGTCTGGTGGGGGGGGTCGGTATCCATGCCCTCAGCCTGAACGACGGCGGGCGTGGGGGGAATCCGGAACCTCCCGGTCCGGACCCTGAGACTTGACCACCGGGGATCAGGGATGTCCCTGATGGATGCGGTGCCGGCGGTGCGCGATCATCGGGTATCGCCGAATCCACCGATCCCGGCACCGCGGTGCCCGAGGCGCCCGAGCCCCCCGTCGGTCCGCCCCCGCCCCCGGCGGGGGATCGGGACCGATGGCGTCACCACTCCTGGGCCGGGCCCGACGCCTGGCGCGGCCCCGGCCGCCGCGGCCACCGGCATCACCGGTTCCGGGGTCCGATCCGCCGGACCCCGCAGACCCGGGTGGTGGCCGGGGTGTGCGGGGGAGTGGCGGAGGCCACCGGCATCGACGTGACCCTGGTCCGCATCGGCTTCGTGCTGCTCGCCCTGGGCGGCGGCATCGGCATCCTGGTCTACGCGCTGGCCTGGCTCCTGCTCCCCTTGGAGGGCGAGTCCACCACCATCCTCAGCCGGGCGGCCTCCGACCGACGGGGCATCCGTCTGGTCCTCGCCGTCATTCCCGTGCTAGTGCTGGTCCAGGTGGTGGCCGGCGCCCTGCACCTCGGGTACCTGGGTTCGTTCAGCTGGCCGGTGTTCCTGGCCGCGGCCGGGGCCATCCTCATCCGGCGCAACGCCAGCGAGGAGGAGCGGCTGTGGATCAACGGCGACCTCCTCCCCATGCTCCACACCGATGTCGACCGTCAGGGGCGGCGGGCCCTGACCGTCCGCATCTCGGTCGGCGTGGTGCTGGGACTGGGAGGCCTGCTGGTCCTGATCCTGGGCCATCCGACCGGAGCGGCCTTGCGGCCCATCGCCGGTTCACTGCTGGTGGTGGGCGCCATCGTGGTGGTGTTCGGGCCGTGGTGGCTGAGTCTGGCCCGGGACCTGATCGCCGAGCGCCAGGCCCGGGCCCTGGCCGAGGAGCGGGCCCAGATGGCCGCCCACGTGCACGACTCGGTCCTCCAGACGCTGGCCCTGATCCAGCGGTCGGCCGACGACCCCCAGCACGTGGTGCGTCTGGCCCGGGCCCAGGAGCGGGAGCTCCGGTCGTGGCTGTTCGACGGGCGGCCGCCCGGCACCATCGGCGACGAGGCGGGCACGCTGTCCGAGGGGCTCGACGTGCTCCAGCGCCAGGTGGAGGCCGACCACGGGATCACCGTCAACGTGGTGGTGGTCGGGGAGTGTCAGCTGTCCGAAGGGTCGCGGGCGCTGCTCGACGCGGCGCGCGAGGCCACCGTCAACGCCGCCAAGTGGTCGGGGGCCCCTCAGGTCTCGATCTACGCCGAGGTGGAGCCCGACGCCGTCACCATCTACGTGCGCGACCGCGGCTGCGGGTTCGACCCCGGGGCGGTCCCCGACGACCGTCAGGGCATCGCCCGGTCCATCCGGGCGCGGATGGACCGGTTCGGGGGATCGGTGGTCATCAAGTCGGCCCCGGGCGAGGGCGCCGAGGTCGGGCTGTCCCTCCCGCTCGATCGGTCGGCCCGGTGAGTGACGGCGGCCGACCGAGGATCTTCCTGGTCGACGACCACGCCATGTTCCGGGCCGGGGTCCGGGCCGAGTTGGGTGCCGAGGTGGACGTGGTCGGTGAGGCCGACGAGGCCGACGCGGCGGCGGAGCTCATCAACGAGCGCCTGCCCGACGTGGTGCTGCTCGACGTCCATCTCCCCGGGGGCGGGGGCCAGGCGGTGCTCCGGGGAGTGCTGCCCCACCACCCCGAGGTCCGGTTCCTGGCCCTGTCGGTGTCGGACGCGCCCGAGG
>DATCBL010000072.1:0-6036 GCA_036511875.1 Acidimicrobiales bacterium | reverse complement strand
CATGGCCCGGATGGGCTGCGACCGGGCCATGGTGACCTCGGTCACCGCTACCCGGTCGGCCGGGGTCAGGAGTTCGCCGGTGCCCAGCTCCCCCCGCAGCCGGGCCGTCCCCAGGGCCACACTGGCCACCTCGGTCACCTGGTCGACGGTGCCGATACCGGCCTCGAGGCTGCCGCCGCCGAGGTCGAGGCCGAGGACCGGCTCGGCCCCGACCCAGACCCCGGCCCGTTGGCCGAGGAAGCACAGCCGGGCCTCCTCCTCGCCGGTCAGCAGGGTGATCGAGGTGCCGAGCACCTGCTCGAAGCGCCCGAGCAGCTTGGTGCCGTTGGCCGCGTCACGCAGTGCCGCGGTGGCCAGGGCCACCACCACATCGACGCCGGCATCGTCGGCGGCCGCACGGAGCCGGCGCACCGTGCGCACCGCCGAGGCGGCCCGGTCGGCCGGGACGCCCCCGGTGCGGGCCACCTCGGTCCCGAGGTGCAGGAAGGAGCGCCGTCGCAGCACCGGGGTCAGCAGGCCGTGGCGGGAGGCGTCCACCACCATCAGGTGGAACGAGCTGCTGCCCAGGTCGAAGACGGCGACACGCACGGTAGGCATCGCCGTGACGCTACCGGGTGCCGCCAGTGCGGGGAAAAGCCAGGTGCCCCGTGGCCTACGCTGTCTCCGACGGCGAGCGGCCCGGCGTGAGCGGGCGGCCGACCGGGACGTAGCGCAGCTTGGCAGCGCGCCTGCTTTGGGAGCAGGAGGTCGCGGGTTCAAATCCCGCCGTCCCGACGCACCGGGGCCAGCGTCGGCGCCGACCCTGCCGCCGACCAGGCTCGTGACCGTGCCGCTCCGTCAGGGGGTTCCGGCTCGGCCGACGTCGGCGGCCCGCTCGAACGCGGCGGCACCGGCCCGCCAGGTCAGCTCCAGGTCGGAGCCTCGGGGGTAGCGGTCGTCGAGCTCGAGGATGACCATGCCGTGGGCCAGGGACCACAGAGCCTGGGCCAAGGAGGGGTCGCCGGTGACCACGAACCAGGGGTTCCCGGCCCACTCCTCGAGCCCCTCGGGCAATCGCTGCCTGGCCAGGGGCCCGTTGGTGGCCAGTCGATAGAGGTTGGGACGGGCCAGGGAGTGGACGCGGTAGGTGAGGAGCAGGTTGAGCAGCGGGGATTCGTGACCCGAGGGGTGCAGGGCCCGATGGGTCGCCTCGCCCACGTCGAACAGGGCGTCCTCGATCAGCAGGAGCTCCAGGTCCGCCTTGCCCGAGAAGTGCTTGTACAGGGACGGGGCCCGGATCCCCATCTCGTCGGCCAACCGGCGCATGGTCAACCCCGGCGCCCCCTCCTCCTCCAGGATCCGCCGGGCGGCCGCCACCGCCTCGGCCACCCGCCTCGAGCGGGCCGGTGGAGCGGCAGGGCGATCCAGTTCACCGGGAAGGAGCGGGACTTCCGGGGCGCCGGTTCCTGCCGGCCTCACGGCCGGCCTGTCCCGACCGGCGCGACGGTCGCCGGAGCCTCCTGACCCATGGCCCGGATCCGGCCCGGGGAGCGGATCAGGACGGCGTTGGCCGCGGCCAGCGCCGCGTAGATCAGGCCGACCAGGCCCAGCCCCGATGCGACCAGGGCCGGGGTCGCGGCGGCGAAGATCGACAGCTCGACGGTGAGGGCGGCCGACCCGGTGAGGCGCCTCGGCGCCCTCGGGGCCAGCCAGCGGGACCAGACCCCGATGGCCACCAGCGGAGCGGCCACGGCCAGCAGCGTCCGGAAGGCCATGGATCCGCTCACCGAGGCTCCCCAGTACCCGAGCGAGGCGAACGTGGCCAACTCGACGCAGCATCGCACTCCGAGGTTCACCGCGGCGACCGGGTGAAGGGCGCCGGACGGTCCGGTCGGCGCGGGTCGGTGCTCGGGCCCGCTGGCGTCCTCTCGGGTCATCAGCGCACCGCGGTCCGTCGAGCTCACCTCAGCTCCTGGCCTCGGTCAGGACGAAGACGGGGTGGCTCGGGGCGATGCGCTGGAGGTCGGCCTCCTCGGAGTCCGCGGTCACGCCATCGAAGAACACCCCCACCTCCATCTTCCACTTGCGCAGGTAGGCCCGCAGCACCGGCGCCTTCTCGCTGTCGGACAGCTCGTCGGCGGAGAGCTCCTCGCGACGACGACCCAGCAGGAGCGCCAGCCGACCGGCGTTGGCCCGCACGTTCCTCACCCACTGCCCCTCGCCACGAGGGGACACCAGGTATCGGTGCCCGTCGAGCTCGAGCAGGTTGACGGGGGTGCGCCGAGGGATCCCGCTCGTCCGTCCCGGCACCTCCAGGATCCGGCTCCCCCACATGCTCACGCCGGCGCGCATCATGACCACGACGAAGGGATTCAAGAGCTTCCGCATCAGCATCCCGGGCTTGCGGTAGTGCACTGAGTTGTCCATCCGATCTCTCCTCTGCAGCAGGCCTCGGTCGAGGCTAACGATGTTATCTACTTTGGCTTACGTCGTTAGCCTTGTCAACCCTCGGCCCGTCAGCCTCGGAGAATTCTCCTGGGGTCGCCGCCGGACCGGGCCGGGACGGAGCCGCCTTCTCAGCCGGATCAGAGCCGCGGGGGACCGGTCGGGCCAAGACCCGGGTGGCGATCAGGCGCTGAGGGGAAGCCCGAAGCTGGCCACGATCTCGGCGGCCGGCAGGGGCTTGGAGAACAGGTAGCCCTGGGCCAGGTCGCACTCGAAGGCCTGGAGGACCTCGAGCTGCAGGGTCGTCTCGACGCCTTCGGCCACCACCTTGAGGCCCAGGGCGTGGGCCAGGTTGATCACCGCCGAGACGATCTCCTCGCCCTCCACACTCACCCCGAGCTCCTCCACGAAGGAGCGGTCCACCTTCAGGACGTCCAGCGGGAAGCGCTGGAGGTAGGTGAGGGACGAGTAACCGGTCCCGAAGTCGTCGATGGCCAGCTGGACCCCCAGCTCCTTCAGGGCCGAGAGGACGGCCAGGGCCGACGCCGCATTGGTCATCAGGGCGCTCTCGGTGATCTCGAGGGTCAGGTGCTCGGGAGCCAACCCGGTACGGGCCAGGATCTGCTCCACGGTCCGGACAATCCGCGGGTCGTCGATCTGGCGGGCCGACAGGTTGACCTCCATCGATCCGTGGGGCCCGGACCGTCCGGGCTGCTGCCAGTCCTGAAGCTGGTGGCAGGCCTGTTCGAGCACCCAGGCGCCGATGGGGATGATCAGACCGCTCTCCTCGGCCACCGGGATGAACCGGTAGGGGGACACCAGTCCCTGGGACGGGTGCTGCCACCGGACCAGGGCCTCGACCCCCACCGTGGTCACCTCCTCCAGCTCCACCACCGGTTGGTAGTGGAGCATGAGCTCGCTCCGCTCGAGGGCCCGGTGGAGCGAGTGCTCGGTGGACATACGGTCGAGGACCTCGATCCGCATCGACTCGCCGAACGTCTCGGCTCCGGAGCCTCCGCGCCCCTTGGCCTGATACATGGCCGCCTCGGCGTTGGACAGGAGCTCGGCGGTGTCGTCGACCCCGAAGGTGTTGAGGGCCACCCCCACCGAGGCGTCGAGGAAGACCTCGTTCCCTTCGACCACGAAGGGCTCGGCCAACGATGCCCGCACCCGGTCGATGAACGCCGCGGCGTTGATGTGGGCCGTCCCGGCGCCGTTGCGGAACAGGGCCAGGAACTCGTCACCGCCGAAACGGGCGATGAGCTCGGCATCGCCGGCCACCTTCTGCAGCCGCGCCGCCACCGACGCCAGGACCAGGTCGCCGAAGTCGTGGCCCATGGTGTTGTTAATGGTCTTGAACCGGTCGAGGTCGATCAGGACCACGGCCACCGAGCCGGGGACCCCCTGGGCGTCGAGGACGGCCGCCGCGAGCTGCTCGCCGAACTGGAGCCGGTTGGGCAGCCCCGTGAGCAGGTCCTCCCGCCGGGCCCGGTCCCGCCACGGCCCGGGGTCCTGGTCGTGGTGGGCCGGGGCCGCCACGGCCGGACGGATGAACCCCCCGACGCACCGGGCCGCACCCTGCCCGGTCACGAACAGGCGACCCTCGGTGGGGATGCGCCGGCCCTCGGGGTCCACCAGTTCGAAGCGGCGGTGGAGCCCGTTGCCGGCCCCGGTGGCGAGGGGGTCGAGCAAGGCGGTGGGCTCGGCGG
Organism: Acidimicrobiales bacterium; assembly: GCA_036511875.1. Classification (GTDB taxonomy): domain Bacteria; phylum Actinomycetota; class Acidimicrobiia; order Acidimicrobiales; family RAAP-2; genus Bog-756. The sequence goes on along the minus strand of DATCBL010000072.1, from coordinate 1,903 downwards.
CGGCGTCGAGGAAGGTCCGGTCCCCGAGCTCGGCCGGCAGCAGGGTCTGGTCCACCGGGATCCCCACCACCTCGTGGCGGCGCCAGCCGAACACCTCCTCGGCCCGGGGATTCCACTCGATGACCATGCCGGTGCCGTCGACCTCAAGGAACGGCTCGGGCCAGAGGGCCACGAACCCGGTGCAGCGGTGCCGCCAGTTGGCGTAGGTGATCACCGCGCCCCGCCCCCGGTCACCGAGTGGCCCGGGCCATCGGGCATCCGCCGCTGGGCACCGGTGGGGCGGTCGGTGCTTCCGGATCGCCCCCCGGCACTCGTCTCCCGATGATCGGTCATGACTCCTCGTCCCGCTCGATACCGATGACCCATCGCCGACGACCCAGGCCTGGTGCTGGCACGCATGGTAGGCACTCGCCCTGCCCACTTCAAGGATTTGGCGTGGCCGAGGCCCCGGGGCCGCCGGCGGGCCGGGGCCAGGCGACCCCGACACCCCCTCCGATCTGGCCTGACGGTGAACCACCCCGGCCCTCGTGCCGTGTACCGTGCCAGGCGTGGTCGTGGTCACCGGGACAGCCCAGAAGGCGGCATGGGACCAGAAGGTCATGCCGCCGGTGGAGGAGGTGAGGCCCGGGCTGTGGTCGATCCCGGTCCCCATCCCGGACAACCCGCTGCGCTACGTGCTGGTCTACGCCCTCGAGCTCCGCGGGGGCGGGGTGGCCCTGGTCGACGCCGGATGGAACACCGAGGAGGCGTGGTCGGCCCTGTCCGACGGACTGGCCACCGCGGGCGGGAGCATGTCCGACGTCCGGGCCGTCATGGTCACCCACATCCATCCCGACCACTACGGCCTGGCCGGCCGGGTCAGGGAGGCCTCGGGCGCGTGGATCGGGCTGCACCCGGCCGACGCGGTGATGCTCGAATCCCGGTACGGGGACACCGACGAGCTGCTGGCCAACATGTCCCGCTTCCTGTCCGACTCCGGCGTCCCGGCGGACAAGCTCCCCGATCTCACCGCGGCGTCGATGGGGATCAAGTCCATGGTCACCATGGCCGTCCCCGACGTCCTCTTCGAGGACGGGGAGACCATCGATCTCCCCGGTTGGTCGCTCCGCACCATCTGGACCCCGGGCCACTCACCGGGACACGTCTGCTTCTACAGTGACGACCGCCGGCTGCTCATCTCCGGGGATCACGTGCTGCCCCGCATCACCCCCAACATCTCGGCCCACACCCAGGTGGCCAACCCGCTGGGGGATTTCCTGGCCTCACTGGCCAAGTTGGAGGGCCTCCCCGCCGACGAGGTGCTCCCGGCCCACGAGTACCGCTTCGCCGATCTCCAGAGCCGGCTGAAGGAGATCGCCGCCCATCACGCCGATCGCCTCGACGAGGTCGAGGAGGTCATCACCGGTCGGCCGGGCTCGACGGCCTGGGAGATCACCCTCCAGCTCCACTGGTCCCGCCCCTGGGACGAGATCCAGACGTTCATGCAACGCCAGGCCAACGGCGAGACCCTGGCCCACTGCGTGCTCCTGGAGCTGGACGGCCGCATCCAGCGCCGGGGCACCGGTCCGGCCCGGTTCTTCGTGACGCCCCGCTGATGGCGGAGCCCCGCGGCACGAGACAGCACACCCTCCAGGCCCAGAGGTTCAGGCGGCGGCGGGTCGCCACCCTCTCGGTCCTGGTGGTCCTGGTGGTCACCGGGGTCATCGTGGCCTCGTGCATCGGGGGGGCGGGCTCCTCGACGTCCACGTCGACGACCAGGCCGGCCCACTCGGGCGGCGCTTCCGATCCGTCTGGTCCCTCGGGTGTCTCGGTGGCCACCACCCACTCGAAGGGACCATCGTCCATCGAGGCCGGCGTCGAGGCCTGGTCGCTGGCCGCTCCCCTCTCCCGCGAGGCCGTGGTG
>DATCBL010000071.1:0-2943 GCA_036511875.1 Acidimicrobiales bacterium | reverse complement strand
GCCCCCGTCCGAGGCCACCATCCAGTAGCCGTTCCCGTCCGGGGTCGGTGTGAGCCCGACGATGGGCCGGTTGAGGTGGATATTCCCGGTCGAGCCGAAGAAGCGGGCGTCCCCGTAGGTGAACACGCCCCCGTCCGAGGCCACCATCCAGTACCCCTGGGTGTCGGAGGTGGCGGCCAGGGCCACGACGGGCTGGTTGAGATGGGCCGGCGAGCCGAGGGACGGGACTCCGAAGCCGTTGAGGGAGCCGGACGGGGTGGCCAACCAGAAGTTGTCTGACGCCGGGGGCCCGGCGGCGTGGGCGGTCGCCGCCCCGGCCTGGCTCCCACCAGTCCATGGCCCGACGAGCGAGAGGATGCTCAGGGCGACCAGCCCGGAGGCGCCCAGCGCCAGGCGCCTGCTCCACTGTCGATTCATGCCCCTGCTCCTCCACCTGGCGCTGAATGCTCAACGCTCTCCGTGATGAGTCTCCCACTTAAAGTGAGATTGGGCAACCAGGCGAAGAAGCAACCAGGCGAAGAAGGCGGCGGCCGGCAGCCAGGTCAGGACCGGTCGACCACCGGGCCCGGGGTGAGGGTGAACTCCTCCGGTGTCGGCACCTTGGTCCACTCCCAGTAGTCGACCAGGCGCCACGGTGACAGGATGTAGATCCGTCCCTCGTCGTTGCGGTACCAGCTGTGGCGGATGGAGGGGTGCGACCACACCATGGTGTCGAGCTCGGCCTGCAGGCGCTGGTTGTAGGCGTCGTGCACCTCGGGACGGCACTCGAGGGCACCGTGGCCGCTCTCCACCACGGCCCGGATGCACCCCATCACGTAGCGGATCTGGCACTCCGAGTGGAAGATGATGCTCCCTCCGTGGGCCAGGTTGGTGCCCGGCCCGTACATGCAGAAGAAGTTGGGGAAGTTGGGCACGGTGATCCCGAGGAAGGCGGTGGGACGGTCCCCCCACTGCTCGGAGAGGACGGCGCCCCGGCGACCGACGATCTCCATGGGCCAGAGATACCGGTTGGCGTGGAAGCCGGTGGCGTAGACGATCACGTCGACCGGGTGCTCCCGTCCGTCCCCGGTGACGATCCCCGAGGGGGTGATCGCCTCGATCGGCGCGGTGACCAGGTCGACGTTGTCCCGGGTGAGCGCGGTCAGCCAGCTCCCGTTGTCCTGCAGCGTCCGCTTCCCCAGGCAGACGTAGTCGGGCACCACCTTGGCCAGGAGCTCGTCGTCGTCCCCGATCTGGTCGGCCATCCACTGGGTGAACACCTCCCGGGCAGCGTCGTTGAGGGCGCTCACCGAACGGCTCTGGTCGGGCCACTCCGGATCCACCCGCATGGCCGGCAGGCCGCCGTCGCACGCCGGCCAGAAGAGCAGGAACCGGTACCAGCGGGCGTAGTAGGGCAGGTGCTCCATGGCCCAGGTGGCTCCCGGTCCGACCTGGTCGTGGTAGTGGGGGTTGGGGAACATCCAGGGGGCCGAGCGTTGGAAGACGGTCAGCTGGGCGACCTGTGCGGCCACGGTGGGAACGATCTGGAAGGCGCTGGCCCCCGAGCCCACCACGGCCACCCGCTGGCCGGCCAGGTCGGTGCCCTCCACCCACTGGGCCGAGTGCATGGACTCCCCCTCGAAGCGGTCCCGACCCGGGAAGTCGGGGACGAAGGGCCGATTCAGCTGGCCGACGGCGCTGATCACGACGTTGGCCTCCAGCCGGTCCTCGGTGCCGTCGGCCCGGCGGAGGTCGACGGCCCAGCGCGACGTCTCCTCCTGCCACCGGGCCGCGGTGACCTCAGTCTCGAACCGGACGTGGTCGGCCACTCCGAATTGGCGCAGACACCGGTCGAAGTAGGCCTGGAGCTCGGGCTGGCGGGCGAAGAACTCGGTCCACCGGCTGTTGGGGGCGAACGAGTAGCAGTAGAAGTGGTTCCCCACGTCGACCCGGCAGCCGGGGTAGCGGTTCTCCCACCAGGTCCCTCCGACCCCGGGGTTCTTCTCGATCACGGTGAAGGAGATGCCGGCCTGGGCCAGCCGGATGCCGGCCAGCAGCCCGGACATCCCGGCGCCGATCACCACCACGTGGAACCCGGCCCGGTCTTCGGCCCCCAGGCGCTCGGCCCCGCCCAGCTCCCGAGCGTCGGCGCCGTCGAGCTCCAGCTCCTCGAGCAGCATGGGCACGTACTCGTCGGGGACCTCTTGGGCCACCAGCACGTTCATCATCTCGTGGACCACCTCGGGCGAGGGCGGGTCGGGCAGCACGCAGCCGCCCTCGCGGTAGGCCCTGATCACCTGCACCCCGAGGGCCCGGACCGCGGCCTGGTCCTCGGGGCTCATGAACCCCTGGACCTCGTTGAGGTAGATGCCCACCGGCCGGAGGGGGCCCCGGAGGAGGGACGGGTCGCCGGTCATGTGGACCATGGACATCATCAAGGCCGGAATGCTGACGTCCTCGAGGGCCGCGGCAACGGCCTCGTCGTCCTCGGTGATCGCCTCCCAGCCCGGGGGACTGACGGTGGACACGGACACTCCTCTCCCCAGACCGTGGTGCCCGGGGCGGGCCCGGCGGCCCGGCCTCCGGCAGCGGCCCGGAAGTCCTGCGAAACTCTAGGGCACCGCGTCGACGACCTCCGTCCCGGCGCCGCGGCGTCGGGACGGCCGGGGCGCCGCCTCGTCGTCCCCCGCCGCCACCACCAGCACCGTCCCCACCGGTCCGAACCGACCGACAGGTCCGAACAAGAGGAGCGATGTTCCCGTGAGCCACGAGGGTGTCGAGATGATCAGTGCCTTCCTGGCCGGTTCCGGCCTCACCACCGGATCCGTCGCCGAGCGGCGGGCGGCCATGGAGCGCATCGCGGAGTCGGCCCCGCCTCCCGAGGGCGTGCGGGTCGAGGCGCTCACCCTGGGCGGTCGACCGGCCGAGCGGATCACCATCGAGTCGGTGTCGTTGCCGTCGGGG
>DATCBL010000070.1:0-4806 GCA_036511875.1 Acidimicrobiales bacterium | reverse complement strand
GGATCCCCGGGATCCGCCGCCGGCCCTGGAACACCAGGAGGAGCCGTCCGGTGTCGTCAGCCAGCACGCACTCCAGATTGGACGTGCCGGCCCGAGGCTGGACCCGCACCGACTTGACCCGGCCCACCACCCGGACTCGGTTCCGCCATTGGGCCTCGTTGATCGGGATGGTACCCACTCCCCGGTCCCCGAACGCAGCCCGGTCGAAGCCGGCGCGGGCCGTTTCGCGGTCGGCGGCCCTGGAGGACATCCGAGCCGGGGGCCGAGCCAGGCCGCTGGCGGCTCCGGCATCGGCGGCGGACGGCCCTCGGCGCCACTCCCTTCGTTTGGACAGCCAGCCCCCGGTCAACTGGTAAGGGACGACTGTGGCGTTCACATGAGCCAGCTGGGCCACCGCCGCCGCGATCTCGTCGGCCGTACCGTCGTGGAGCAGGCGGTGCCAGCCAGCGGCGAACCCGCGCCGGGGCAGCAGGATGGTCAGCTCGGTCTGGCCGTCGGCCACCGTCTCGGCAGCCATCTCCAGCGTTGCCCGGGTGAGCCGGCGGTCCTCGCACTCCTCGACATCGAGGGGGAGCCGGGTCAGCCCCAGCCGGCTCCACTCCGACTCGAGCTCGGCCGACACCCGGCTGTCCAGGGTGAAGTGGACGGCGCGCAGCTCGTCGGGATGGAGGGTGCGCGCGTACTGCAGGGCACGGGCTGTGGCCATGTCCAACCGGTCGACCAGCACGATGACCGTGTGACGGTTGAGCACCGGGGCCTCGGCGGCCTCGGCCGCCCCCACCTCCAGCTGCTGCTCCTCGTCGGCGTACTGGCGGTGGAGGGCCAACAGGCCCAGCACGCCGACGGGGAGGATGACCAGGATGACCCAGGCTCCTTCCTTGAACTTGGACACCGCGATGATGACCAACACCACGGCCGAGAGCACCGACGCCGTCCCGTTGATGGTGAGACGGCGGCGCCAGTGGTCCTCGCGGTGGGTCCAGTGGTACTTGGCCATCCCGGCGCCGGCCATGGTAAAGCCGGTGAACACGCCGATGGCGTAGAGCGGGATCAGCTTGTCGACCCTGGCCCTGGTGATGAGCAGGAGCACCACCGACGCCACGGTCAGCACGATGATCCCGGTCGAGAAGACCAGACGGTGGCCCCGCTTGGTCAGCTGCCGGGGAAGGTAGGAGTCGTCGGCGGCGAAGCTGGCCAGGAAGGGGAAGCCAGTGAAGCTGGTGTTGGCGGCCAGGATGAGGATGAGCGTGGTGCCGATCTGGAGCAGAGCGGAGAAGAGGTTTCCGAGGCCGCCGGCGCCGTAGACGAACTTGCCGACCTGGTAGATGACCGTAGGCGTGCCCGAGACGTAGGGCACCGGGTGGGTGATCGACGCCAGGATGGAGACGCCGAGGACCAAGGTGCCGAGTATCACCGCCATCAGCACCATGGTGATACGGGCGTTGCGCGATTCGGGTCGACGAAAGATGCTCACGCCGTTGGAGATGGCCTCGGTCCCGGTCAGGGCCGATCCTCCCGAGGCGAACGCCCTGAGGACCACGAACAGCGTGGCGCCGTAGAGCAGGCCGCTGCCCGCGGACCCGACGTGAACCGTCGGATTCTGTGCGTTCTGGATGTGGATGGAGTGGGCGTGCAGCGATCCGGCGGCGGCCCGGTAGAGCCCCCAGACGATCAGGATCACCATGTTGACGATGAAGAAGTAGGTCGGGACGGCGAAGGTGCGTCCCGCTTCTCGGATGCCGCGGAGGTTTCCGTAGGCCAGGAGGATGACCAGAGCGACGGCGATCCACGTGGTGTCAGGGGTGAGCGCTGGGAACACCGAGGTGATGGCGGCCACGCCGGCGGCCACCGACACCGCCACGGTGAGCGTGTAGTCGATGAGCAGAGACATGGCCGCCACCTGAGCCACGGTGAGGCCGAAGTTCTCCCTCGTCACCACGTAGGCCCCGCCGGCCTTGGTGTACACCTTCACTACCTCGAGGTAGGAGAGGGTGACGAAGAGCAGAACGAAGATCACCGCGATGGTCACCGGAATGACCAGCGAGTAGGCCGCGGCCCCGATGGCTATGACCAGCGGGATCAGCATCTGCTCGGTGGCATAGGCCGACGACGAGATGACGTCGGAGGACAGCACGGCCAAGGCGGTGGGCCTCCCTAGCCGCTCCGACGTCTGACGGTCCGAGGCGATAGGTGGCCCGAGCAGGACGTTCTTCAGGCGGTACCGGAGGGTCTCGGGGAGGTCCACCGAGCCTCGGGGAGTGGCGGTGGGGTGCATCCTCTCCCCCGGGGACGTCACCCCGGACGGGAGCGCGTGCCCGTCTCCGCCTGATGTGGGCCCGACCGGATCCACACCTCCGGTCACCGATGGCTCCACCCCCTCAGTAAATCATGGGCGTCACCCCTCCCCGCACTTCGGCCTCCGGAGGCGAGACGGCCCCCTCCACCTGGGCTCCGTCCCCGGTGGGAGGAGGGGCGAGTTGTGATCTCCCGACGATGCGTGTTGCATGGTTCAGGTGCATATCGTCATCGTCGGTTGTGGTCGGGTCGGGTCCGGCCTGGGCTTGGGGCTCGCGGAGCAGGGCCATTCGGTGGCCATCATCGACCGTAACGTCAAGGCCTTTCGCCGGTTGCCACCGGACTGGGGCGGGACGACGGTAGTGGGATCGGGCTTCGACCGGGGGGACCTCGACCGGGCCGGCGCCGGCGAGGCCACCTCCCTGGCCGCGGTCACCAGCGGCGACAACTCGAACATCCTGACCGCCCGGATCGCCCGGGAGACCTACGAGATCCCCAACGTGGTGGCGCGGATCTACGACCCCCGTCGGGCCCAGATCTACCTTCGCCTGGGCATACCCACGGTGGCCACGGTGTCGTGGACCATCGACCAGGTGCGGCGGCGGGTGGTGCCCAACGCGGTGGAGTCGGAGTGGACCGACTCCACCGGGACGCTCTCCCTGGTGGAGCGGGATCTTCCGGCGCGGTGGGCCGGCAAGCGGTTGGCCGACCTGTCGGTCCCCGGCGAGGTCACCGTGGTGGCGGTGACCCGGGCCGGGGTGGTCCGGCTCGACCTCGGGGACCTGGTCGGCCAGGACGGCGACGTCGTGCACCTGATGGTCACCGACAGCGCGCTGGACAAGTTCAACGCCCGCCTGCGGGGCACGCCCGCCACCCGGGTGCCCGACCCCCCCGAGGACGCGCCCACCGGCCTGGACCGGGCGGGGTCCGAGGCCGACACCGACGGCGCCGCGGCCCACGCCGCGGCGAGGGAGCAGGCATGAAGGTGGCCATCGCCGGAGCCGGGAGTGTGGGGACGGCCATCGCCACCGACCTCCACGCCGGCGGCCACGAGGTCCTGCTGATCGAGCGGGACCCCGACCTGGTGGCCCGGATCCGGGGCGACCTCGACATCACCTGGGTGGTGGCCGACGCCTGCGAGGTCTCTTCTCTCGACGCCGCCGGGCTGTCCACCGTCGACGTGGTGGTGGCGGCCACCGGCGACGACGAGGACAACCTGGTCATCTCGCTCCTGGCCAAGCAGGAGTTCGCCGTCCCCCGGGTGGTGGCTCGGGTCAACCACCCGAAGAACCAGTGGCTGTTCACCGAGAGCTGGGGGGTCGACGTCTCGGTCTCCACCCCCCAACTGATGACCGCCCTGGTCGAAGAGGCGGTGTCGGTGGGCAGCCTGGTGCGCCTCCTCCGCTTCGAGGGGGGGAACGCCCACCTGGTCGAGGTGACCCTGGCCGAGGACTCGCCGGCCGGCGGGGTCTCCCTGGTGGACCTGGGGGTGCCCCGCGACGCCACCGTGGTGGCCGTGGTCCGGGACGACCGCCTCATCGTCCCGCGGGGCGACACCCGGCTGGCCATCGGCGACGAGGTGCTGGTGCTGGTGACCGCGGACGCCGAGGACATGGTCCAACAGCTGCTGGTGGGACACTGAGCCCATGAGGGCAGCCTTCTTCGACCTGGACAAGACGGTGATCGCCAAGGCCTCCATCCCCGCGTTCGGACGCCCGCTGTACCGCGGCGGGATGATCAACCGGCGCCTGGTGGCCCGGGCTCTCGTGTCCCAGCTCATCTACGTCCATCTCGGGGCCAGCGAGCAGAAGCTGGCCCGGGTGCGCGAGTCGATGCTCACCCTGACCAAGGGATGGGACCGCGACCAGATCACCGAGATCGTGCGCGAGGCGCTGGAGGACACCGTCGAGCCGATCATCTACGCCGAGGCGCTGGACCTCATCGAGGCCCATCGGGCCGCGGGCCACCGGGTGTACCTGGTCTCGGCCTCGCCCGACGTGATCGTCCAGCCCCTGGCCGCCCACCTCGGGGTGGATGGCGCCATCTGCAGCCGGCCGCTGGTGGACGAGGACGGCCGGTACACCGGAGAGATGGAGTTCTACGCCTACGGCCCGTTCAAGGCCGACGCCATGCGGGAGCTGGCCGAGGCCGAGGGGATCGACCTCGGGGAGTCCTCGGCCTACTCCGACTCGTACACCGACCTCCCCATGCTGGAGGCGGTGGGCCATCCGGTGGCGGTCAATCCGGACCGGGTGCTGGCCAAGGTGGCCCGGGAGCGCGAGTGGGAGGTCATGCAGTTCACCAAGCCGGTCCGCCTGCGCGACCGGGTCAGCGTGCCGAGCCTGCCGGTGACGGCCACCGCGGCCGGCATCACCGCGGCGGCCTCGGTGGGGGCACTGGTGGCCTGGCGCCTGGCCCGACGGACCCGCGCCTGACCGGTCAGCTCGGGACGGTGGCCAGGCCGCCGGGCTCCGGCGGGCGGACTCGGTGGGCGTTTCGGAACCGGCTCCG
>DATCBL010000069.1:0-10569 GCA_036511875.1 Acidimicrobiales bacterium | reverse complement strand
GGCTGGGCCAGCCTGAGGGTCAGGCCGGACGAGGCCAGCTCGTCGAGGGTCGTGACCTGGGCAATCTCGGGCAGCCAGGCCCGGCGGGCCTGGGCGGCCGCCTCTCGGGCCACCCGGGTGAGCCGGACCACCGCCCGGGGTCCCCGCTCCCCGTCCCACCGGACCACCGAGCGGGCGGCCTGGACCGGCACGATGCGGTCCACCCCCAGTTCGGTGAGCTTCTGGACCACCCATTCGGGCCGGTCGCCCTTGGTCGGGGCGAAGGCCACGGTGATCTCGGGGGTGGCCCGGGGCTCACGCGCCACCGGGCCGTCGACGGTGACCACCTCGGCCGGGTCGGCCCGGCGGGAGGCCCGGCCCGGCCGGACCGGAGCGACCCGGCACGGCGACCACGATCCCGAGCCGTCCCCCACCGCCACCAGCTCGCCGGGTCGGAGGCGCAGGACGTCGAGGAGGTGGTGGGCGTCGTCGGGGGTGAGGAGCGGGGCGGCCGGGTCGGCCACGAAGACCATGGCCGCCGCCTCCTGCAGGGTGGCATCGGGTCGGGACGGCGGGCCGGCCCCCGGCCCGGGCCGCGTCGCCATGGTCAGCTGAGCGCGGAGCGCAGCTTCGAGAAGATCCCCTCGCCGTGCGGGGCGGTGCCGAGGTCTTCGCCGCGGGCGACGGCCAGCGAGGCCAGCAGCTCGCGCTGGCCGTCGTCGAGGTCGGTGGGCGTGTCCACCTGGACGTGGACGAAGAGGTCCCCCCGGCCCCGCCCGCGGATCTTGGGCACGCCCAGGCCCTTCAGGGGGAGGACCGTGCCGGTCTGGGTACCGGCGCCGATGGTCAGCTCACGGGCGTCGTCGAGGGTGTCGAAGGAGAGGCTCCCGCCCAGGGCGGCCAGGGTCACCGGCACGTGCACGGCGGCGTGGAGATCGACCCCGGAGCGCTCGAAGACGGGGTCGGGCTCGACCGAGAGGTGGACGAACAGGGTGCCGTTGGGACCGCCGCGGAACCCGGCCGGGCCGTGACCGGCCAGCCGCAGGGTCGAACCCTCGTCCACCCCGCCGGGGATGTCGACGGTCAGCGTCCGCGACTCGTTCCTGCGGCCCTCGCCCCCGCAGTCGCCACAGGGGGTCTCGATGAACTGCCCGGTGCCCTGGCAGCGCGGGCAGGGCACCGCGGTGATGACCTGGCCCAGGATCGACTGGCGCACCCGGCGCAGCTCACCGGCCCCCTGGCAGTCGGGGCAGCGGACCGCGGTGGTCCCGGGCCCGGTCCCCGAGCCCTCACAGGTGTCGCAGCGCACCGGGGTCTGGACTTCGACCTCCCGCTGGACCCCGAACACCGCCTCCCGGAAGCTCAGGCGCAGGACCATCTCGGCGTCGGGCCCGGGCATCGGACCGGTGCGCCGGCCCCGGGCGCCCCCCGCCCCGCCCATGCCGTTGAAGAAGGCGTCGAACAGGTCGCCCAGGCCCCCTCCGAAGGGGTCCCCGGGGGCGCCGCCGGCGGCGGGGCCGAAGACTCCCTCGGCGCCGAACCGGTCGTAGCGGGCCCGTCGCTCCGGATCCTTCAGCACCTCGTAGGCCAGGCTGATCTCCTTGAACTGTTCCGAGGTGTCCGACTCCCCCTGGTTGGCGTCGGGGTGGAACTCCCGGGCCTTGGCCCGATAGGCCCGTTTGAGGTCCTCGTCGGAGCAGTCCCGGCGGACGCCCAGCACCTCGTAGAGGTCGGGGGTGGTCACGATCCGGCCCCCCGCGGCGGCACCCTCATCGACCGGCCTCGCTGAGCCGCTGGCCCAGGCGGTCCCCCACCACGCGGGCGGCCGCCAGCGCCAGGGGATAGTTCATCCGGGTCGGCCCGAGCAGCCCGATGGTGCCGGCCCCGACGCCGTCGACCGACACCGGCATGACCACGATGGCGCACGAGGCCAGGGGCTCCACGCCGTGCTCGGTCCCGATGGCCACCGACAAGCCGGTGTCGATGATGTCCCGGAGCAGCGTGACCACGACCAGCTGCTGCTCCAGGATGGTCAGGACCGAGCGGACGGTCTCCACGGCGTCGAAGGCCACCGCCATGCGCGACGAACCGCCCACGAAGAGCTGCTCGGCCCCGTGCTCTTGGCCCAGCGAGCGCAACCCGGCCACCCCGGCGGCCACCACGGCGTCGGTGGCGGTGTCGCCGGTGCGGGCGGCCCGGGCCGTGACCTGGGTGAGGGGCCAGCCCAGCGAGTGGGCGGCCAACCGGCCGGCGGCGTCGCTCAGCCGGGCGTCGTCGACGTCGACGTCGAACTCGATGGACTGCTTCTGGACCGCCCCGTCGGCCAGTACCACCACCAGGAGGGCCAGGCGGGGGCCCAGCCCCACCAGCTGGACCGAGCGGATGGCGGCCGACTCGTGGGACGGGCCCACCACCATCGCCGTGCAGTCGGTGAGGTCGGCGAGCAGTCCCGACGTCCGCTCGAGCATGAGCTCGATCTCACCGTGGGCGTGGTCGAAGAACTGGCGGACCTGGTGACGTCCGACCGGGTCGAGGGACCCGGGACCGGCGAGATGGTCCACGAAGAACCGGTAGCCCTTGTCGGTGGGGATGCGGCCGGCGCTGGTGTGGGGTTGGGCCAGGAATCCCTCCCGTTCCAGGGCGGCCATGTCCGAGCGCACCGTGGCCGAGGACACGCTGACTCCGGGCGCGTCCACCACGTGCTGGGAGCCCACCGGCTGGGCCGAGGCGATGTACTCGGTGACCACGGCGTTGAGGATGGCGGCCTTGCGGACGTCGAGATCCCCGTGGTCGGGGGGGTGGCCGTCGGTTCGGCTGTCATCGGTGATGGGCATCGTCGTCTCGCGTCCACGTGGCGACCGGCCGGCGGGCGGAGGCGGCCGCCACCGGGTTCGCTTCGTGCTGGCACTCCACTCTAGTGAGTGCTGACCGGTTCCGGCCGGTCAAGGCCTCCGGGCCCAGGTCCGGCGGCCGGCCCACCCGGCGCCAGGCGACCCCGGATTCAGGCCGGGGCCACGAACATCCGCTCGGTCATGGCCGGCCCGAGGGCGACGGTGTCGTCTCCCACCACCAGGGTCAGGGTGCCGTCGGGGGCCCGGGCGCCGATGAGCGCGGTGGTGCCCGGGGTCAGGCCGTGGTCCCCGAGGTAGGAGAGGGAGTCGGACTCGTGCTCCACGCTCTCGGTGATGCGCTCGAGGCGGATCCGGTCGCCAGGCTGGGCGTCGGACAGGCTCTGCTGCGCGGGCCCCACCGGGTCGACCCCGGGGATCGGGTTGCCGTGGGGGCAGGTGGTCGGATTGCCCAGCAGCACCACCAGGCGCTCCTCGACGTCGTCGGAGATCACGTGCTCCCACCGTCCGGCCTCCAGATGGGCCTTGTCCCAGTCGAGGCCGATGATGTCCACCAGCAGCCGCTCGGCCAGGCGGTGTTTGCGCACCACGCCCTCGGCCAGCGCGGTGCCCTTGGCCGTCATGGCGATGCGCCGGGCGCTCCGGACGATCAGGTCGTCGGCCTCCAGGCGGTCCAGCATCTCCGACACCGAGGGGGCGGCCTTGTCCAGCCGCTCGGCCAGACGGGCCTGGATCACCGGGATCCCCTCTTCCTGCAGGGCGAAGATGGTCTCGAGGTACTCCTCGACCGGAGGATGGAAGCGGTCAAGCACGCGTTCGATCCTAGGACACCGGGGCCGACGGGGATTCGCCCGGAGCCTCCCAACGGGTCCGACGGTCCGGATCGAAACGGCTCACGACCGCCCGGGGGGTACCGTGGACGTCGTGGACGACGCCCCCGGTCTGGAACCCCTGGACGGCGCCCCGGCGCCGGAGCCAGACGCCGGCGACGCCTCGGTACCGGCGCCCGCCGACGACGGGGTCGCGGCCACCGGCCAGAGCGAGGCCGGTGACGAGGACGGGGCCGAAGGCCAGGCCGAGGTCGGGGCCGAGGACGGCGGCGAGGCCCGGGACCCGTTGCGCTTCAACAACTGGATGAAGCGCTCGGCGGCCGGAGCGGTGATGACCGGCATCGCCGTGGGCTTGCAGCAGGCCCTCGAGCTGCCCCGCCAGCAGCCGGCCTTCGTCATCGAGGCCTCGGGCGAGCCCGAGGATCCCGACCGGCCCATCGACCTCCGGTTCGACCCGGACAGTCCGGCGGACACCGTGGCCATCATCCGGAGGCCGGCGCCGGTGGACAGGCCCGAGGGTCCCTCAGCCTCCTCGTGACGTCGCCGGGCGGCGTCGGGCCGTCCCGCCTCGGACGCCCGGACCGAATGCCCACACCGCCCCGTCCACCACCAGCACCACACCGGCGCCATAGGCGGCACCGGCCAGTGCGTCGGTGGGGAGGTGCCACTGCAGGACGATGACCGCCACCGACATCCACAGGGTGTAGGCCGAGCCGGCGATCAGGGCGAGGGTTCGCCAGCGGGTCGGCACGACCAGCACCACCGCGGCGGCCAGGGCGGCGGCTCCGACGGTCGACCCGGATGGGTACGACAGTCCGGCCCCCAGGTGCCGGCCGACCACGGGCTTGACCACCAGCTCGCAGGTGGCCAGGGCCAGCGCCGGCCCCACCAGGCAGGCCAGGGAGCGGAGCCGGTCGGCCGGATACGCCACCAACGCGGCCACCACGGAGCCGGCCACGATGGCCTGGGGGAAGCGCAGGGCGGTCACGCCGGTCCACACGGCGCTGTGGTCGGGGCCCACCAGGCCGAGGACCCAACCGTCGAGGAAGGTGTTCGCCGGTCGGAAGAAGAGGTAGAGGCCGCCGACCGCCACCAGGGCCAACAGCGCCCCGCCGACCACCAGCTCGCGGTGCGCCTCCCGCCCGCGCCGGCTGGTCCACGGAGCCGTCGTCGGCTCGTCCGCACCACGAGGGGGGACGTCGGTGACCGAGCGACGCCCGAGGGCATCCGTGACCGGGTCACGCTGAGCGGCATCCACCGGGTTCACGCTACTGGCGCCCGGCCCGGCGTCGGCACCGGCGGCCCCGGTGTGCCCGGGGCTAGGGGGTCGACGGAGCGCTCCCGGCGGCGGCGTCGAGCACGGCCAGAAACGCCTCGGCCTGCACCGCCCAGGTCAGCGGCTGGTGCATGAGGGGCCCGGGCCCCGGCGGCACGGGAGCCTCGTCCAGGGCCGCCACTACCGCTTCCACGAACCGCTCCGGCGCGGCGGTGACGATGGGGGGGTCGAGGTCCCGGAACCCGGCCACCGGGGTGGCCACCACCTTGCGACCCACGGCCACGAACTCCCGGGCCTTGATGGGGTCGAGGCTCTCGGTGAACGGGGTCTCGGCGTGGGGAACCACCAACAGGTCGGCATGCTGGAGGTAGGCCGGCATGTCCCGGAACGGGCGGGCCCCCAACAGGACGGCGCCGGCGTCGACCAGGGCCTGGTGGTCGGGGCCGGAGAGGCTGTCCGGGCCGACGAACACCAGCGAGGCCCGCCCGGCGATGGCCCGGCCGAGCCTCACGCAGAGTCCGATGTCCAACCGGTCGGTGCTCAGCGTCCCCTGGTAGACGACGCTGCGCCCCGCCGGGAGGTCGACCGGTCGCGACGTGGGTGCTCGCAGCGCGTCGAGGTCGACCCCGTTGGAGATCAGGTGGACCGGGCGGTGACGCCCCCGACTCTCCAGCAGCGAGGGGGAGCACACCACGACCTCGGAGGCCGACCGCAACAGGGTGGCGTCGTTGCCCTCCTGGCGCTCCTGCTCGCGGGGCCCGGCGTCGACCAGGAGCCAGTCGTCGGTGACGTCGTACACGCTCGGCCAACCGGTGCGCTCGATCAGGGGGGCGTAGGTGCTGTCGTTGATCCAGAGCACCGGCCGGCGGAGCCCCAACCGACGGGCGTCCGAGAGCACCTGGGTGCCGAGTGACCGGTCCCCGGACGGCCAGAGGCGACGGGGCAGCCACTTGCGGGGGGCCATCGTCCACAGGCGGCCGGTGTCGCCCACCGGATGCAGGGCCGATCGCGCCGGCCAGCGACCCTGTCGGAGGGACCAGGCCACGTCGACGGGGATGGCGACGAACAGGAGGCGCAGGGACGGCCGAAGATCGAGCAGCTGGGCGGCCAGGTGCTGGTTGCGACGCCAGACGTCGTCCCAGGGCTCAAGGGACAGGCAGACGACATCGAACGGCTCGGTTGGGACCACGGCTCCCCTCCTCTCGCAACGGGGTCGGTGCCGGCTACAGCGGGGCAGGATGTGGACCGGGTCTCGGCCGGCGAACCGCGCCGTCATGGTATTTCATCGTCGGCCGGACCGGTCCGGACCTGCCCATGGCGCTCGGGGCCAGAAGGTACTGTGGCCCATCTCCGACCCGCTCCCGCCCCGCTCCCTGCTCCCCGGCGACGTCCCGCATCCCGGTGGACCCCGAAGCGACCGAGGGAGGGGACCCGGCCGGTGAGCGTGCGGCTAGGCCTGGCCACCGTGGCGGTCGCCGAGCCCATGGGCCAGCAGGTCTACGAGCACGAGCTGGCCCGCCGGGCCCCCGAGGCCCTCGGGGACGGCTGGGACGTGGAGCGGGTCGTCGTCCGGACGCTCCGGTCCCGGCTGCCCGGCACGGTGCGGCTGCCGTCGCGCCTGCTGGCCGACTCCTCCCCCTGGCTCCGCCGCCAGGTCGGCCGGGCCGTCTACCGGGAGTTCGACGTGGTCCACCGGTTCGACCTCCGGCTGCCACCGGCTCCCTACCCCGAGGTGCTCACCGTGCACGACGTGGTGTCCTGGCGCTTCGCCGACGAGGCCCGGCCGCCGTCGGACGCCGCGGCCAGCGCCCGACGAGCGGCCGTGGTCGTGTGCCCGTCGCAGTTCTCCGCCGACGAGGTCTCGGCCCAGCTCGGCGTGACCACGGCGGTAGCCATCCCCAACGGGGTCGATGCGGCGTTCTTCGCCACCCCGCCCCTGGACGAGGACCGGCTCGCCGAGCTGGGGGTCCGTCGACCCTTCGTCCTCCACGCCGGGGGCTGCACCGAGCGGAAGAATCTGGTGGGTCTGGCCGGCGCCTGGCCCAAGGTCCAGGCCGGGCCGGGCACCATGCTGGTCATGATGGGCCCGGCCGACGCCCGTCGGGACCGGCTGTTCGCCGCTCTGCCCGGGACCGCCCTCATCGGCCGGGTGGACGACGCGACGGCGCGCGGGGTGATGGCCGCGGCCTCGGCGGTCGTCGTGCCCTCGGTCTACGAGGGGTTCGGCCTGCCGGCCCTCGAGGCCATGGCCGTGGGCGTGCCGGTGGTGGCCGCCCGTCGCAGCTCACTCCCCGAGGTGTGCGGCGATGCCGCCTACCTGGTCGAACCGGATCCTGCCGGCCTGGCCGAAGGCCTCCGGGCCGCCCTCGACGGCGGGCCCGACGTCGAGGCCATGGTGGCCCGGGGCCGGCACCGGGCCGAGCGGTTCACCTGGGAGGCCAGCGTCTCGGCCCACGCCGAGTTGTGGCGGTCCCTCGCCGGATAGCGGGGAGGGACCATGCTGTCGACGACGTAAGTTCCCGGGGCGACGACGACGGAGCTGGCCGAGACGGGTGGAGGCGACATGGTGAAGGTGGTGACGAACGTCTTCCGGGCCGCTCCCGTGGGCGGGGTCGAGTTGCACGTCTTCCAGACGAGCCGCGAGCTGGCCCGGCGCGGGTACGACATCGACCTGCTGTACGTCGAGCCCGGCTCGCTCGAGTCCGAGTACCGGAGCTTCTGCCACTCGGTGACCCGGGTGAGGGCGGTGGACTACTGGTTCCCGGCCGGCCGACGCGCCCGGCCCGGCCAGCTGCTGGACGTGGCCCCGGCCGCCTGGCAGGCCGTCCGGAGACGTCCGGACGTCATCTACGCCAACCGGGTGTTCTCCACGGCCTGGGCCGCGCCGGCCGGCAAGGTCAGCCGGGCCCCGGTGGTCTGTCACCTCCACGGGCACACCCCCCTCGAGCCCCGTCGGGTGGCCGCGCTCAACCGCCACGTCGGCCGGTTCGTGATCATCTCCCAGTTCGTGGCCGACCTCTGGTTGGCCTCGGGCCTCGACCCGGACAAGATCGACGTGGTCTTCAACGGGATCGATCCGTCCGAGTACCCCCCGGGGGGCATGGAGGAGCGCGCCTCGGCCCGTCGTTCCCTCGGCGTCCCCGACGACGCCTTCGTCATCACCTACTTCGGCCGGATCGATCGTGAGAAGGGGGTCGACGTGCTGCTCCGGGCCTGGCGGGCCCTGGGCCTCGGGCCCCAGGAGGCCAGGCTCTTGGTGGTGGGATCGTCGATGGTGGACCAGGACGGGGGACGCTACGAGGCGGAGCTCCGGTCCCTGGCCACCGACAGCGTGGAGTTCCTCGGGGCCCGCCGGGACGTGGTCACCCCGCTCCACGCCGCCGACCTCATCGTGATCCCCTCGACCTGGGACGAGCCCTTCGGCCGGACGGTCATCGAGGGGCTGTCCACCGGTCGGGTGGTCCTGGCCTCCCGGGTCGGGGGCATCCCCGAGATCCTGGCCGGCCCGCTGGAGCAGTTCCTCTTCGAAGGGGGCGATGCCACCGGGCTGGCCGACAAGATCCGCACCTTCAGGCACTGGCGCGACGAGGAGCCCGGACTGGCCACCGTGTGCATCGAGCGGGTCCAACAGGGCTTCACCCTGAAGGACATGGTGGACGGGGTCGAGGCGTCCTTCGCCCGGGTCCGGTGATCCTCCGGCGACTCAGCGGTCCCGGCGGTCCCGGCGGAGGAACACCCACCCGGTGGCCGTCCCCGAGACGGTGGCGCCGAGCACCACGGCCAGGCGGGCCCCGCCGGCCGCCGCCCCCCGCAGCCCACCGTCGTGATCGTCACCGTCCCGGGCCAAGCGCTGCCGAAACGCCCGGGCCGCCTGGCGGAGGGACGTGGCCAGGTAGGTGCGGACGATCGGGTCGGCCGGACCGAAGTTCCTGATCAACACGATCAGGTGGTTCTTCTGGGCCCAGTAGGCGTAGCGAAGGTCGAACCGCCGACCCTTGGCGTAGGGCGCGGCGACGTGCTCGACCACGGCGTCGGGCGTGTACACCAGGCGGTAGCCGGCCTCGGCCACCCGGAGGCAGAGGTCGGTCTCCTCCCGGACGCAGGTCCCCCCGTAGCCGTCCCGTATCCCGCCGATCTGGTCGAGCACCGATCGGCGGAAGGACATGTTGGCCCCGAGCAGGTGGTCGACCTCGACCCTCCGGCCGGGGTCGGCGGTGAAGTTGCCCGAAAGCGTGCCGTCCTCCCGGAGCCGGCCGATGTCGTCCACGCCCTCGGTGATCTCGTCGGGCTGCCCCCGGATCTGGCGACCACCGACCGCCCCGACCGTCGGGTCCCCGTAGACCGGGAGGAGCATCTCCAGCCATTCCGGTTCGGCGAAGGCGTCGTCGTCAATGAAGGCCAGCACCTCGCCCCGGGTCGACCGGTAGCCCAGGTTGCGGGCCGTGGCCATGGCCCCGGCGCCGGCGGCCGACCGCAGGTAGTCCACCGTCGGGTAGCGCTTCCCGATGAGCTGCTCGGTGTCCCGGCCCGACGACGAGTCGATGACCACGATCTCCAGCGGGGGCCGGGTCTGGGCCAGCAGATGGTCCATGCACCGGGCCACGAAGTCGGGGCGCTCGTAGGTGATGACGGCGACCGAGGCGGTGGGGTCGGTCACCAGCGGGCGGCCGGATCCCCGCCGGGCCAGGTGGTCGGGTACTCGCTCATTGCCCCCCAAACGGTACACGGACCTCAATATCGTCTCGATGATTGCCGATAACTCCGAGAGTGCCGACCTCTCTGGATACGCTGCGCCCTCCGGCGGACCGGAGGCGGTCCGACGTGCGGACCACGCCGACCTGGTTCGGTGCCCCCGAGCAGCCCCTGTTCGGATGGTTCCACCTCCCGGCGTCCGGCCGGGCCCGGGGGATGGCCGTCCTGTGCAGCCCGCTGGGCCGGGAGGAGGCCAACGCCACCCCGGCCCTGCAGATGCTCGGCGACGCCCTGGCCGCCGGCGGCGTCGGGGCCCTCCGGTTCGACTACGCCGGGACCGGTGACTCCGGCGGGCGATCGGAGGATCCCGACCGGTTGGAAGCGTGGCTGTCGAGCGTGGGGGCGGCGGTGGACCTGGCCCGTCAGGTGAGTCCGGGACCGGTCGTCCTGATCGGCATGCGGATGGGGGCGCTGTTGGCCTCCGAGGCCATGGCCCGAGGCCTCGGTGCCGACGGCTTCGTGGGCTGGGACCCCTGTCCGTCCGGGCGCACCTTCTTCCGGCTCGAGCAGACCCTGCTCGCCACCGGCTACGGGGTGGGACAGATCGGGGACGGCTCGGTGGCCGGGCCGGCGTTCGTGTTCTCCCCCGAGACCGTGGCCGAGGTCTCCCCGCTCCGGTTCTCCCCCGACCGCTTCGCTCCGACGCTGCCCGTCCTGCTCCTGGAGCGGGGGGGCGACCGCCCGGGGGGGCCGGGGTCGGACCCCCGACCGGGCACCGCCACCGTCCGGATGGCCGCGGTCGGTCAGGCCGAGCTGCTCGACGTCTACCCGGACCTGCTCACCCTCCCCACGGCCACCATCGAGGCGGTGGCCCAGTGGGTGGGGACCGTCGTCGAGGGACCGGATCGACCGCTCGACCTCCGTCCCGCCGACTCGGCGGTGG
>DATCBL010000068.1:0-2129 GCA_036511875.1 Acidimicrobiales bacterium | reverse complement strand
CTTGGCCGCGAAGTTGGCGAGGTCCGCGTGCATCGGCGTCGCCCTCGACGCCCCGGGCCTCACCGCCGACCACCAGCTGTGCAACGCCGACCTCGCCAACTTCGCGGCCAAGGAGCTCGGCGTTGACCGGATCTCCGAGTTCACCGATCGGATGCACGTCGCCGTGGCGCCGGCCGGCTGAGCACCTCCGGCGCCCGATCCGCGCCGGGGTCGGCTCAGCTCACGGAACCGAACCGGTTCCAGTCCCAGACCATCATGGACTCGTAGGGGGCGGCCAACACCAGCCGGGAGGGCGCCCCCGTCCACGCCCGCTCCACCACCGGGGCCAGGCGTTCCCCGACGGTGGCCGGATCCTCGTCCAGGTAGCACAGCGTCATGCGGTAGCGGCCCTCGGTGAACATGGGCCGCCGGATCGAGGGGGAGGTGGCATAGGACCAGGCGCCGGCCACCCCGTCCACAGCCACCAGCGCCGGGAGGATCTCGACGTGCATCCGCTGGAGGAAGGGGTCCTGGTCGATCTCCTCGGTGAGCTCCTCCACGACGAAGTAGACCCCCCGGTGGGGACGGAACGGCACCACTTCGGACGAGATGAGGGCCCGGGGACTGGCCTGGGTCTCGAGCAGGCGGAGCGCCCCGCGGTAGTGGGAGGGCAAGGACTGGGAGAACCTCCCCAACTCGGCGAGGTGGCGACCCAGCCGCAAGAACTCGTCGATGGTGTCGTCGAGGGGGTCGCCCATCTGGTAGCAGACGACGTGTTCGACCCGCTCCCACTCACCGGCCTCGGCGGCCCGGGCGGCCCGGCACGCCGGGGTGGAGGCCCATCGCTGACCGACCACCAGTCCGGGGAGTTGGTACTGCTCGGGCATGTGGTCCAGTTGGTGCCAGTCGAGGTAGGGCCGGTCGTCTCCGGTGAGGGAGTGGTGCGACAGGGAGAAGAAGCCTGCTTTCACCCGGTTCATCGGATCCCTTCCGGCACCAGCAGGGCCAGCGCTTCGAGCTGCTCGAGATAGTGGTCGAGGGAGTGGTGGACGAACCCCAGCTGCAGCCCGGTGGCCCCGGCGTCTGTGAGCTTCCCGATCACCGTCCGGGCCCCGTCCGGATCGCCGAGGGGATCGAGGGGCCGGCCGTTCTGGAGCACCACCTCGAGGCGGCGGGCCCGGGCCGCCCACGCCGGCGTGGCCCGGGCCTTCTCGAGCATGGCGCCGATGTCGGCGGCCCGGAGGGCGAAGGGGACCCAGCCGTCCCCCAACTCCACGGCGCGCCGCAGTGACCGGGCGGTGCGACCCCCGATCCACAGGGGGACGCTCGACTGAGCGGCGCACGGGTCCATGACCACGTCGGCGTACCGGTAGTAGGTGCCGTCGTAGGCGGGCGTCCGGGTGGACAGTGAGGAGCGCAGGGCCATCAGGGCATCGTCGGCCCGGGCGCCGCGGTCGCCGAAGGGGGCGCCGAGCAGTCGGAACTCCTCCTCGAGCGACCCGACCCCGAGGCCCAGCACCAACCGTCCGGCGCACACCTGGTCCAGGGTGCCGTAGCGCTTGGCGATCTCCAGCGGATGGTGGTAGCCGAGGACCACCACGTTGGTGGCCAGGCGGATGCGCGAGGTCACGGCGGCCAGGTAGCCGAACGTGGCCAGGGGGTCCCAGTAGCGGCTCCCCCGGGCCGGGGCGACGTCGGCGGGGATGACCACGTGCTCGCTGCAGGTCAGGTGGTAGTACCCGAGGGCCTCGGCGGCCCTGGCCACCGTGGCCACCTCGTCGATGCCGGCGCCGACCTCCCACGTGGCGTGCCCGCCCGGGAGCAACGTCAGCACCGGGGTGGTGATCCCCAACCGGACCGGCAGTTGGTCGGGCCACGCCGGCGCTTCGGTGTCATCGATGGCACCCTGAGGGGCCACGGTCCCTCCTTCGGACGGGGGTACGACCGGGACGAGGGTAGCACCGCGCCCTCGTCCCGAGGCGCCCTCGGCCCCCTCCGTCGGCGCCGGCCTCGGGCCGACGCCACGGCGTCGGGTACTAACGTCGACGACGGGGCCCAGGACCGAACCGAGGTGCGTCACATGCCAGAGGACAACAAACTCGACGGTCACCACCGGGCCACCGTCGAGAAGATCTTCCAGCACCCCACCG
>DATCBL010000067.1:0-9686 GCA_036511875.1 Acidimicrobiales bacterium | reverse complement strand
GGGGGAAGAGCGGACGGCCTTCCGGTGACCCCGCCGGAAGACACGTAGCCCAGGGTGGCCCCACTCAGGTCGGCACGGCTCAAGTCGGCGCCGTTCAGATCGGCCTCGGCCAGGTTGGCACTGTCCATCTGGGCGCGGTTCAGACGGCTACCGGTCAGAGTGGCGCCGGTCAGGGTGGCGCCGGTCAGGTCGGCCCCGCTCAATACGGAGGTGTTGAGAATGGCGGATGACAGGTTGGCACTGTTCATCTGGGCGCGATTGAGACTGCTACCGGTCAGGTTGGCGATGCTCAGGTCGGCGCCCGCCAGATCGGCCAGTTTGAGGTCGGCTCCGGCCAAGTTCGTATTGAGGAGGTCTCGTCCGCCGAGGAGAACCGTGGACAGGTTCGCATGGGCCAGATTGGCGTGCCGCAAGGTGGCAGAACCGAGGTTGGCGCCAGTGAGGTTGGCGCCGCCTAGGTTGGCGAAAGAAAGATCGGTCCCGGGCAGGCTGGCCAGAGACAGGTCAGCGCCGGGACAGTTGGTGAAGTGGGTTGCCGTGGGCCGGGTGACGATGGTGCAGCCGTCGATGGCGGTGGCGGCATACGCCGGAGACGACGTAACCGCGACGGACGTCATCATTGCGAGCAGAAGGGCAGCAACCCCGCTGGTGACGAGCAGAGCGTGGCATCTCGTATCCCGACGTCGAGGGCCACGCCCGCCTGGTGTGGCCCAGGTCCGATCGTTCCGGAGCTGCTCGGTCGGGCACGATGGCATGGTGACCTCATTCTGCTCCAGGCTGCCGGAGGCATGGTGTGGCACTCGCTCCGCTGGTCAACCGAGGCAGCCGAACCATTAGACCATCTTTCCATTCCGGTTGCCGCCACCGGAGGAGGAGCCGTCCGGTCGGCGACGCTCCCGCCCCTCAGCCGCATCGAGTGCCCTGGGCGGGTCCATGTTTCGTCTACCGACAGGTTCCCGCGTCGCCACCGGCCCGATCACGACCTCCATCCCCAGTGCCGGGCGTCCCGGTTTCCGCCGGGAGCTTCGCCTCTGTCCGTCCCTCAGTGGCCTTCGAAGCGGGGCTCGCGCTTCTGGAGGAAGGCCGCCATGGCCTCGGCGGTATCGGCCGAGGCGAAGTTGACCGCCTGGGACCGGGTCTCCTCCTCCAGCGCCTGGTCCATGCCCAGATTGAACGAATTGTTCAGCATGGCCTTGGTCATGGACAGGGCCAGTGACGGTCCGTCGGCGAGGCGCGCCGCCCAGTCGTCGACAAAGGCGTCCAGCTGATCGTCCGGCACTACCCGGTTGACCAATCCGAACTCCTCCGCCTGCCGGGCGGTGATGATGTCGGCGAAGAACGCCAGCTCCTTGGCCCGGTGCAGGCCGATGAACCTGGGCAGCAACCACGAGGCTCCGAAATCGATGGAGAGTCCGCGCTTCGAGAAGATCTGTGAGAACCGGGCGGTCTCGGAGGCCACGACCAGGTCGCAGCCCAGCGCCATGCTCATCCCCGCACCGGCGGCCACGCCGCCGACCTTGGCGATCGTGGGCTTGGGCAGGCGGTGCAGCCGGAGGGCGACGTCGCCGAGGGCCCGCATCTGGACCAGGTAGGGGTCCCCGGGGCGTCCGGCCACGTCGGCGGCATTGCCCAGGTCGGCTCCTGAGCAGAAGGCGTCACCGGCACCGGTGAGGACCATCACCCGGTCGTGCCGATCGCGGGCCACCTCGTCGAAGGTGGTTAGCAGTTCGTGCCACATCGTGCCGTTGGCGGCGTTCTTGCGGGCCGGGCGGTTCATGGTGACCGTCACCACCCCGCCCTGGCGTTCCACGATCAGCGTCTCCAGCTCGGCAGGCATCTGCGCAGCCTACGAGATCGCCGATCGGCGGTGCTCAAAAGGCGTTCTCGGCGACGTCCACCTCTCCGGCGGTCATCGACACCACGTCGAACCGGGCCTCCACCCGCGACCGGCCCACCGCCGGGGTCAGCTCGGAGAGCCAGCGGCCGGCCAGCCGCCGGATCCGGCGCTGCTTGGCCGGCACGGCCGACTCGGTCCCAGTACCGTACCGACCGGCGGCGCGGGTCTCCACCTCCACGAACACGACCGTGGCGCCACGGCGAACGATCAGGTCCACCTCACCCTCGCGGCGACGCCAGTTCCGCTCGAGGACCTCGTACCCCTGACCCTCGTACCACCGGGCGGCCAGCTCCTCGCCGGGCGCACCAGGGGCCGGGCGGCCATGGTCCCCGCCGGTGCCGGCATCGCTGGGCCCGAAGCCGCCGGCCTCGTCGGGGCGCCCCGAGGCGCCCCCGGTCACAGGTCCTTCTCGGGGAGCCGCTCGATGTTGACGTCCCGGAAGGTGAGGATCCGGACCGAGGGCACGAACCGCGCCGGCCGGTACATGTCCCACACCCAGGCGTCGGACAGGTTCACCTCCACGCAGGCCGGCGTGGAGTCGGCGCGCACCGCCACCTCCACCGTGTTGGCCAGGTAGAACCGCCGCTCGGTCTCCACCACGTAGGAGAAGAGAGGGAGCACGGCCCGGTACTCCTGCACCAGGGCCAACTCGATCTCCGACTCGTAGCGCTCGAGGTCCTCTTCACTCATGCCGAGGCCGCCTCACTCGTCCGGGCCGCTTCAGTCATGCGGAGTCGGCCCGGACCGTGCGCCGACGGGTCCCGCCGAGCGCCGCGTCCCCGTACCACCGGGTCAGGGGCGGGCAGTCCGCCGCTCCTTGATCTTGGCGGCCTTGCCGTGGCGATCCCGCAGGTAGTAGAGCTTGGCCCGACGGACGTCGCCGAGGGACACCACCTCGGTCTGGGCGATCACCGGGGAGTGCACCGGGAAGGTCCGCTCCACCCCCACGCCGAAGCTCACCTTGCGCACGGTGAAGGTCTCCCGCACGCCGGTGCCCTGGCGGCGCACCACCGCCCCCTGGAAGACCTGGACCCGCTCCCGAGTGCCCTCGACCACCCGGACGTGCACCTTGACGGTGTCCCCGGGCCGGAAGTCGGGGATGTCGTCTCGTAGGCT
The DNA here is from genome assembly GCA_036511875.1 of Acidimicrobiales bacterium. Classification (GTDB taxonomy): domain Bacteria; phylum Actinomycetota; class Acidimicrobiia; order Acidimicrobiales; family RAAP-2; genus Bog-756. Next base: position 6,673 of record DATCBL010000067.1, on the reverse strand, counting down.
GTCGCGGTCGATGATGTCGGTCGGGTTCATGGGGCGCGTCTTTCCACAGATCGGTCGAACTCTCCCCCGTCGGGCTCCCCATCGGGAGACCTCGCCAGCGGCCACTCTGACCAGGGAGTTCTCCACGATGTGGGCGTTCGGTGCGAACACCGGCCGGGCCGGTGCCGACGAGGCTCACCAATCGTAGCCGTGATCGCGCAGGACCTGCACCGCACCGTGCTCCACCAGCAGTCGCACCTCGTCCCCGGACAGCCCGCCCCGGGCCTCGATGAGGTCCGGGCGCCGGTCCAGCGTGCGGAGCACCGACTGGGCCCGGCGCCACCGCTCCACCCGCCCGTGGTCGCCGGAGCGGAGCACCTCGGGCACGTCCCAACCCCGGAAGGACGCCGGCCGGGTGTACTGGGGATACTCGAGCAGCCCGATCGAGAAGCTCTCGTCCGTGGTGGAGCACTCGTTGCCGAGCACGCCCGGACGCAGCCGGACCACCGTCTCGATCACCACCAGGGCGGCCAGCTCGCCGCCGGCCAGCACGAAGTCCCCCACCGACAGCTCCTCGTCGACCAGGTGATCGGACACCCGCTGGTCGACCCCCTCGTAGCGGCCGCAGAGCAGCGAGAACCCGTCGACCGACTCCGCCAGCCGGTGGGCCACCCGCTGGTCGAACCGCCGGCCGGAGGGCGACATGAGCACCAGGGGCCTGGGCAGGCCCTCGGGGGAGGAGGCCACCTGCTCCACGGCCTCGAACACCGGCTCGGGGCCCATCACCATCCCGGCCCCACCCCCGAACGGAGCGTCGTCCACCGAGCGGTGGGGATCGGTGGCCGCATCCCGGACGTCACGGGTGCGCAGATCCAGACGGCCCCGCTGACGGGCCCGGCCGAGGATGGAGGCGTCGGCGTAGTGGTCGATCACCTCCGGAAACAGGGTGAAGACGTCGATCCGGAACGACTCCACCCGATCCGGCCCGCTCACGCCAGGTCGAGCAGGCCGTCGGGCACGTCGACGGTGATCCGAACCCCGGGATCCGACGCCACCACGAAGCGGAGCGGGATCAGTCCGCCACCGTCGAGTACCAGGAGATCGCTGGCCGGATTGGCCTCCACCTCGACCACCGTCCCGAGCACCGTGCCCCCGGTGTCCTCCACCGTCGAGCCGATGAGCTCGTGGACCCAGAGGGCGTCGGGGTCGTCGAGCGGAGCGGCGTACAACTCGGTGCCCCGCAGGCCGTCGGCGGCGTCGATGCAGGTCACCCCTTCGAAGGAGACGATGAACCGTCCCTGGTGGGAGGAGGAGCGCACGACCCGGAGGCTACGGCCGTCCGAGGTGGTCAGCACCGAGCCCGGGGCCACCCGCTCGCTCCGGTTGGTGGTCAGCGAGACGATCACGTCCCCCCGGAGGCCGTGGGGCTTGACCAGCCGACCCACGGACAGCTCGGCCGGGCCCCCGGGCTCGCCGGCGGGTCCGCTCGCCACCTCGGGCGACTCAGTCGTCGACGATGTCGACGCTGGTCTGGACCCCGTCACGGGCCCCGGCCGCGGCCACCACGGTCCGGATGGCCTGGGCCACCCGCCCCCGCCGGCCGATGACCCGGCCCATGTCGTCCGGCGCCACGTGGATCCGGAAGCGGACCGAGTCTCCCCGCTCCTCGGTGTTGATCACCACGGCGTCGGGGTCCGAGGTGATGGAGCTGACCAGGTAGGTGACCACGGCCAACGGCGTCCCCCCCGAGACCCGATTGCCGGCGTCGTCGTCCTCATGACCTTCGTCGTCATCGATGGTGTTGACGTCGTCGGCCGAGTCCACCGCCAGGTCGTCGTTCACTTGGCCGCCTTGGCCGAGGCGAACTCGTCGAGGGCGCCCGACTTCTGCAACAGCTTCTCGACCCGCTCGGTCGGAGTGGCGCCCTGGGACAGCCACTTGACGGCCTTGGCGTTGTCGATCTGGATGACGGCGTCGGGCTCGGCCAACGACTTGCCCCGCGGGGCGTAGGTGCCCACGATCTCGATGAACCGCCCGTTGCGCGGCGATCGGCTGTCCGCCGCCACCAGCCGGTAGGTCGGCTGCTTCTTCTTCCCGATCCGCACGAGGCGGAGCTTTACTGCCACGGTGAACTCCTCTGCATTCTGTCGATAGCGCCCGACAGTCTCCCACCATTGACGGGGGGAGCGTGCCATCGGGCCGATGGGCCGGTTCCATGATGCCGGAAAGCGGCGGGCCCGGCAGTTCAGGGCCGTTCCGGGCCGGTGGTCCCGGCCTAGCGGGCCTTGGGCGTCACCCGCCCCCCGCCCTTGCCCTTCTTGCCGCCCTTGCCCTTCGATCGGGCCGAGCCCCGGGACCCAGCCGCCCCCCGGGCGCCGCTGGGCGACGTCCCCGCACCTCCGAAGGCGGAGGGATCGCCGCCCATGCCGCCCAGACCGGCGAGCTCCCCTCCGGGGCCGCCCAACTCGGCCATCTCGGCCATGGCCTGGGGCGACAGCTTCGGACCGCCCCGTCCGAACATGCCTCCGAGGCCGCCCAGGGCGCCGCCCATGCCGCCCTTCCCCATCCCCTTCATCATCTTCTGCATCTCCTTGAACTGCTTGAGGAGGGCGTTGACGTCGGAGGTGGCGGTGCCGCTGCCGTTGGCGATGCGCACCCGTCGCGCCCCGTCGATGATGGCCGGGTCGACCCGCTCCCCGGGGGTCATCGACCGGATGATGGCCTCGATCTGCCCGATCTGGCGGTCGTCGACGGCCGACGAGGCCTGCTTGAGGTCCTTGGGCACGCCCGGGAGCATGGACAGCACCCCGGACATGGAGCCCATCTTCTTGACCTGCTGAAGCTGCTCGAGGAAGTCCTCCAGCGTGAAGCGCCCCTCCATGATGGCGGCCGCGCCCTTGGTGGCCACGTCCTTGTCCATGGTGCGCTCGGCCTGCTCGATGAGGCTGAGCACGTCGCCCATCCCGAGGATGCGGTCGGCCATCCGGTCCGGGTGGAACTGGTCGAAATCGTCGAGCTTCTCGCCGGTCGACGCGAAGGCGATGGGCTTGCCCACCACCTCCTTGACCGAGAGGGCCGCACCGCCCCGGGCGTCCCCGTCCAGCTTGGTCAAGATCACCCCGTCCAAGGAGAGGGCGTCGTGGAAGGCCGAGGCGGTGGAGACCGCGTCCTGGCCGGTCATGGCGTCGATCACCAGGAACGTGTACTGCGGATCGACGGCCTCGGCGATGTGCCGGATCTCGTCCATCAGGTCTTCGTCGATGGACAGACGACCGGCGGTGTCCACGATCAGGACGTCGCGGCCGAGGCGCCGGGCCTCCTCGAGCCCGGCGGCGGCCACCGCCACCGGGTCGGTGGGCTCGCTGAAGACGCTGATCCCGGCCTGGCCACCGAGGACCCGGAGCTGCTCCACGGCCGCCGGACGCTGGAGGTCGGCCCCCACCAGCAGCGGGTTCCGGCCCTGCTGCTTGAACCAGCGGGCCAGCTTGGCCGAGGCGGTGGTCTTGCCCGAGCCCTGGAGTCCGGCCAGCAGGATGACCGTCGGGGGCCGGCTGGCGTAGCTGATCTTGAGGGTCTCGCCCCCGAGGATGCCGACCAGTTCCTCGTTGACGATCTTGATGACCTGCTGGCCCGGGCTGAGGGACTGGGAGAGCTCGAGGCCGACGCAGCGGGACCGCACCGCCTCGGTGAAGCCGCGGACCACGCCGATCTCGACGTCGGCCTCCAGCAGCGCGGTCCGGATCTCCCGCAGGACCTCGTCGACGTCGGCATCGGTCAGGCGACCGCGCCCGCGGAGGCGGCTGAGGATCCCCTCGAATCGGTCGGACAGGCTCTCGAACATGGGTAGCTCAGGCTACAGGACCGGTGGCGGAACCGTGTTGCGCCGGGACGCTCCCGGGGGCAGCTCGGAGCGGCGGTCGGGAACCACTCGACCGGTCAGAACAGCGCGTCGACGAAGGCGGCCGGGTCGAAGTCGACCAGGTCGTCCACGCCCTCACCCAGGCCGACCAGCTTCACCGGGAGGCCGAGCTCCCGCTGGATGGCCACGACGATGCCCCCCTTGGCCGTGCCGTCGAGCTTGGTCAGCACCACGCCGGTCACGTCAACGGCCTCCAAGAACACCTTGGCCTGGGCCAGACCGTTCTGACCGGTGGTGGCGTCGAGGACCAACAGGACCTCGACCACCCGGCCCGGAGGTCGTCCGGCCACCCTCCTGATCTTCTTCAGCTCCTCGATGAGGTTGACCTTGTTGTGCAGGCGCCCCGCGGTATCGGCCAGGACCACCGCATGGCCCTTGGCCTCGGCCCGCTGGACGGCATCGAAGACCACCGAGCTCGGATCCCCGCCCTCGGCCCCCCGCACGATGTCGGCGTCGGCGCGGGAGGCCCACTGGGACAGTTGCTCCCCGGCCGCGGCCCGGAAGGTGTCCCCGGCGGCCAACAGGACCTTCACGCCCGAGGCGGCCAACCGGTTGGCCACCTTGCCCACGGTGGTGGTCTTGCCCACCCCGTTGACCCCCACGAAGAGCCAGACGTCGACCGGGCTCGCCGCCCCGGCATCGGCAGCCCCGGGGCCCGAAGGAGGGGGATCGACGACCGGGTCGACCACGGATCCGGAGCCCGGGCCCGGGAGGGCCAGGGTGGCGTCGGCGGTGGAGAGCAGGGCCACGAGGTCGGCCTTCAACGCCTCGACCAGGGCGTCCGCGCCGTCGATCTCCCCGCCCTTGACCCGGGTCTTGAGGTCGGCCAGGACGCTGTCGGTGGCCCCCACCCCCACATCGGCCCGGATCAGGGCCTCCTCGAGCTCGTCCCAGGTGGCCGTGTCGATTCTCCCCTTGGAGCGGATCGCGCCCAGGTACCCGGACAACAGGCCCCGGGCTTTGCCCAGCCGCCCCCGGTAGGTGGCGGGTTCCGCGGCCGGACCCGGCTCCGGAGCAGCTTGAATCGGCGTCGGGGCCCGCTCGTCGACCGGTGCGGCGGCCTCGGCCGCCTCGGCGCTCCTGGCCAGCTCGACGTCGGTGGCCGCGTCACTGGCGACCTCTCCGGGAGGGACCGGGCTCTTGCCGCCCCGGCCCCGGAGTCGCACCGCGAAGGCGACACCCCCGCCGATGATGAGGAGCGGCACCGCCACGGCCAGCCCGATCAGGACCTCGGAACCCGACGCCACGAGGGACGTCTCGATCACGGCTCGCTTCCCCCGACCCGTTCGGGCCGGACCACACGCGGCTGCCAGCCGGAGGGGCTGATACCCGGCTCCGGCGGTGGTCCGCCCGGCCCGGCCGGTTCCTCGGGCTCCTCGGGGGCGGCCTCCTCAGGGCCGGCGCCGGACGGCACGTCAAGGGAGGACGGCCCGGCGTCGCCGGCCTCGGCGGGTGGTTCCGCCCCGTCTTCGGCCCCGGGACCGTGACCGGACGCCGCGGCCGCGGGCCCAGGATCGTCGGGCGCCGGTCGCGACACCGGCACCGACTCCCGAACCGGCGGGGGCGGCGCCGAGGGATCGGTAGCCCCGCCGGAGGCCCCTCCGTCGCGCGGAACCTTCTGGCTGATCACCTTGGACGACCCGCCCGGAGCCATGGTCACCCCATAGAGGGCATCCGCCGCCTCCATGGTCCGCTTCTGGTGGCTCACGATGATCAGCTGGGCCTCCCCCCGGAACTCGTGGACCAGCCCGAGGAACCGCTGGAGGTTCACATCGTCGAGGGCCGCCTCGACCTCGTCCATCAGGTAGAAGGGCGACGGCCGGCTCCGGAACACCGCGAACAGGAAGGCCAGGGCCACGAGGGACCGCTCCCCGCCCGAGAGCAGGGAGAGGCGCCGGACGTTGCGGCCGGCCGGCCGCACCTCGACGTCGACCCCGGTGTCCAGCAGGTCCTCGGGGTCGGTCAGCGAGAGCCGGCCGGTGCCGCCGGGGAAAAGCGAGTTGACCAGGGTGGAGAAGTGCTCGTTGACGTCGGCGAACGCCGAGTCGAAGACGTGCATGATCTCCTCGTCCAGGGTACGGATGATGTGGTGCAGCTCGCGACGGGCATGGCGGACGTCCTCCACCTGGGCCTCCAGGAACTGGTGGCGCTCGCCGAGCTCCGAGAGCTCCTCCAGGGCCAGGGGGTTGACCGGTCCCAGGGCGGCCAGCTCCGCCTCCAGCTCGACAATGCGCCCCGGCGGGTCGGTGCCCTCGGCCAGCTCGGGAGGCGGAGCGGCCAGGGCCTCCTCGGGGGTACTGGCCAGGTCGTGCCGCAGGGTCTCGACCACGGTCTCACGCCGGATGGTGGCCTCCACCAGGTCGAGCTCGATCTTCTGGAGCTGGCCCTGGGCTGCGGCCAGCTCCCGCTCACTGGCCGAGCGCTGCCGGCGCAGCTCCTCCAGTCGGGCGCCCCCGGCCTTGACCGCCTCCAGCTGCAGCCGGTACCGCTCCCGGAGCTCGGCCAGGGCCGAGTCCAGGCCGGCCTGGGCCGAGGCGATCAGGTCGAGGAGGCGGGCCACTGCGGTGGCATTGGCCTCCAGGCGGGTCCGCCGCGCCGCGGCCTCGCGGCGCTCGTCGGCATGGCCGGTCAGTCGCCGCTCGACCTCCTGGAGCCGCTCGGTCAGCACCCGCCGGCGCTCGACCAGGCCGGCCGACCGGGCCTCCCACTCCCCCCGGAGCTGGGCTGCCTCGGCGATCCGCCCGTCGATGGCTCGGCGCTCCTCGCGGGCCGCAT
>DATCBL010000066.1:0-5923 GCA_036511875.1 Acidimicrobiales bacterium | reverse complement strand
CCCCGACGGCGACCACCGGGTCCCCCTCGGAAGCGCCGACATCAAGCGGGCCGGCACCGACCTCACCGTGGTCACCTACGGGCGGACGGTGAGGGACGCCCTGGCCGCCGCCGACCTGCTGGCCGGCGAGGGCATCGACGTGGAGGTGGTGGACCTCCGCAGCCTGGTGCCGCTGGATGCCGACGCCGTCCTGTCGTCGGTGGCCCGGACCGGGCGGGCCGTGGTCGCCCACCACGCCACCCGGTTCGCCGGGTTCGGAGCCGAGCTCGCCGCCATGATCAGCGAGGAGCTGTTCGGCCAGCTCGAGGCCCCGGTGGCCCGGGTCGGCGCCCGGTTCGCTCCGATCGGCGCCGCCCCGAGCCTCGAGGCCGCGGTCCTGCCGTCCGCCGCCACCATCGCCGACGCCGTGCGCCACGTCATCGGGCACTGAGGGGACTCGGGGTTCGATGGCCTCGGACGCGGCACCGGGCGACCCGGGACCGGGCGATACGGCACTGGCCGAGGGGCTGGCCGGCTGGCTGGCCGCCCATCGCGGCCTGGCCCACCCGGTGGTCGACAACCTGTCGCGTCCCTCGGCCGGCTACTCCGCCGACACCGTCTTCGTGGACCTGGCCTGGTCCGACGGCAGCGTCGAGCACCGGGACTCCCTGGTGGTACGCATGGCCCCGTCGACCCTCGGCACCTTCCCCCACTACGACCTGGTGGCCCAGGGCCAGGCCCAGGTGGCGGCGGCGGCCGCCGGGGTGCCGGTGGCCGACCCGGTGGTGGAGACCGACCCCCGGTGGGTGGGCGCTCCGTTCATGGTCATGCCCCGCGTCCACGGTCACATCGTGGGCGCCCTGCCCCACCTCGACCCGTGGCTGTCCGCCTTGGCCCCGGCCGAGCGGGGCCGCGTCTACGACCACTTCCTCGACACCCTGGCCACCATCCACCGAGCCGACCCCGGCCCGGCGGCAGCGGTCCCCCGACGGGGCAACTCCGCCGAGCTGGACTACTGGGAGGAGTACCTCTCCTGGTCGAGCGACGGCCACCCGGTGCCGGCGCTGGCCGAGGCGCTGCGGTGGTGCCGGGACCGCCGGCCGGCCACCGAACCGGCCCCGGTGCTCCTCTGGGGGGACGCCCGGTTCGAGAACATGGTGCTGGGTGACGACCTCCGCCCCCGGGCCGTGCTCGACTGGGACATGACCTCGATCGGAGCGCCCCAGCACGACCTGGCCTGGTTCACCAGTCTCGATCTGACCGTGCACCATCTGTTCGGCCCGGGCCTGGCCGGCGTGCCCGACCGGGACCGGACCGTCGGGCGGTTCGAGGAGCTGTGCGGGGTCGAGATGGTCGACCTCGGGTGGTACGAGACGCTGGCCATGGTGCGCAGCACCGCGGTGATGACCCGCATCGGCTACCTCCGCCGAGATGCCGGGGAGCCCCTCCTCCTCCCCATCGACGACAACCCCATCCTGGATCTGCTGACCGGGCGGCTGACGTGACCGGGCCGACCGTGACCACCGCTGCCGAGCTGGTGCGGCTCCGGTCCGACGACGACGGCACCGGCCTCACCTTCGAAGGCCAGCGCTGGACGTGGCGCCAGGTGGTGGCCGAGGCCCAGCGTCGGGCCGAGCTCCTGGCCGGGCTGCGACGGGACGGCCCCTTCCACGTGGGGGTCCTGCTCGAGAACACCCCCGAGTACCTCTTCCTGCTGGCCGGGGCGGCCCTGGCCGGGGCGGTGGTGGTCGGGGTCAACCCCACCCGTCGGGGCAACGAGCTGGCCACCGACGTCCGACGGACCGACTGCCAACTGCTGATCACCGACTCCACCCAGCTGGGGCTGCTCGAGGGGCTCGACCTGGGGATCGGGCCGGGCCGGCTGCTGGTGGCCGACCACGACGCCTACCGGCTCCGACTGGACGGGATCGATCCGGCTGCCGGGTCGACCCGGCCCGCGCCGACTCCCGACCAGCTCTACCTGCTCATCTTCACCTCGGGGTCGACCGGCGGGCCCAAGGCGGTCCGGATGACCCAGGGCCGGGCGGCCCGGGCGGCGGCCCGGATCGGGTTCACCGGGGAGGACGTCCTCTACTCGGCCATGCCCCTGTTCCACGGCAACGCCCTGTCGGCCGCGGTGCTGCCGGCCTTCGCCAGCGGAGCCACGCTGGCCCTGCGCCGGCGGTTCTCCGCCTCGAGCTTCCTCCCCGACGTGCGGGAGAACGGGGCCACCTTCTTCAACACCGTCGGTCGGGCCATCGCCCACATCGTGGCCACCCCACCCACCGGGCACGACCGAGACCACCGGCTCCGCTACGTGCTCGGGCCGGAGACCTCGGCCCAGGACAAGGAGGCGTTCACCGAGCGGTTCGGGGTGCCCCTGGTCGAAGGGTACGGATCCAGCGAGAACGCCGTCGTGCTCACGCCGGTGGGCGGGGCCCGACCCGGTGCCCTGGGCCGGGCCGACGAACGGGACGACGTGGCCGTGGTGGACCCCTCGACCGGGGACGAGTGTCCCCGGGCCGTCTTCGACCAGCACGGGCGCTTGACCAACGCCGCCGAGTGCATCGGGGAGCTGGTCGGGCGGCAGGCCGGCGCCAAGTTCGAGGGCTACTACAACAACCCCGAGGCCGACGCCGAGCGGACCCGCAACGGGTGGTACTGGTCCGGGGACCTGGCCTACCGGGACGACGACGGGATCTTCTACTTCGCCGGCCGGGCCGGCGACTGGCTCCGGGTGGACAGCGAGAACTTCGCCGCCGCGCCGGTGGAGCGGATCCTGGCCCGGTTCCCCGGGGCCAGCGGCGTGGCCGTCTACCCGGTCCCCGACAGCCGCACCGGGGACCAGGTGATGGCCGCCTTGGAGCTCGAGCCCGGGGTGGGCTTCGACCCCGGCGGCTTCGCCGCCTTCCTGGACGGCCAGGAGGACCTGGGCACCAAGTGGGCCCCCCGCTACGTGCGGGTGGTCGGGGCGCTGCCGGTCACCGCCACCGACAAGACCGACAAGAAGCCGCTGCGGGCCGAGCGCTGGAGCACCGACGACCCGGTGTGGCACCGGCCGGGGCGCAGCCGGGAGTACGTCCCGCTGACCGCCGCCGACGTGGCCGCGCTGTTGACGGAGTTCGCCGCCAACGGCCGGAGCGAGCTGCTCGGGCGCTGAGGCGGCTCCCGCCCGGCCCGTTCAGCCGGCCAGGCGGACCGGCAGCGTCCGGGCCCCGCTCACCAGGGTGGACGGGGTGTACTCGGGCTCGCCGTCGAGGACGAAGGAGGGGTGCCGGGCCAGGAGCTGTTCGAAGAACAGCCGGGCCTCCAGCCGGGCCAGGCTGGCCCCGATGCAGACGTGCTCGCCGAACCCGAAGGCCAGGTGGGTGGGCAGGTGGGGACGGTCGACCTCGAACCGGTCGGCGGTGGGACCGAACACCTCCTCGTCCCGGTTGGCCGAGGCGTAGAGGAGGACCACGAACTCCCCGGCGGCCACCGGGGTCCCGGCGATCTCGACGTCGACCGCCGCGGTGCGCCCGAAGGCCTGGATGGGGGTGACCCAGCGGAGCATCTCCTCGACGGCGCCGGTCAGCAACCCGGGGTCGGCCACCAGCCGGGCCCGCTGCCCGGGGTGGCGGGCCAGCGCCTCCACCCCACCCGAGATCAGGGTGCGGGTCGTCTCGTTGCCCGCCACCAGCAGGGTCAGGCAGAACCCCATGATCTCGCTCCGGCTGAGGGGCCGGTCGCCGAGGGTGGAGGTCTTGAGCAGGTTCAGCAGGTCGTTGGCCTCGGTCCGGGGCGAGTCGATGTGCTCCATCAGGAACGTGGCCATCTGCCCGAGCTCCTCGGCCCGCTCCGCTTCGGTGCGGTCGGTGCTCTCGATCACGGCGTCGGACCATCGACGGAACTGGGCCCGATCGCCGACCGCCACACCGAACAGGTCGGAGATGACGGCGATGGGGATCGGGGCGGCCACCTCCTCGACCAAGTCCACGGTGACGTCGGCGGGCACGGCGTCGAGGACGTCGGCCACCGCCCGGCGGATGCGGTCGGCCAACCGGTCGACGGCCCGGGGCGTGAACTGCCGATTGACCAGGGTCCGGTAGGCGGCGTGGAGCGGCGGGTCGAGATGCAGGATGGACCATGTGTTCTCGACCGACCCCTCCGGGTCCCGCAGGGGATCGTTGACCAGCACGCCGCGACCGGAGACGAAGCGGGTCGGGTCCCGGCTGACGGTCCGGACGTCCTCGTAGCGGCTGATGGCCAGCAGGCCGTCGTCGGTGCGGTGGACCGGGGCGTGCCGGCGCAGGTCGGCCAGCACCTCGAAGTAGTCGGGCCGGAGGAAGAAGCCCGGCACGGTCAGGGTGATGCCCGGATCGGGGGCGTCGGTCACGGGAGGAGGGAGAACCCGCCGAGGCCGTGGGCCGCCGTCTCGTAGCAGAGGGTGTCGTAGGGCTCGACGATCCCGTAGGTCACCTCGCCCTCGCACTCGAAGCGGGCGTGGTGCTGGTCGAGGCCGCAGATGCGGGAGCGGACGGCGGGATCGTTGACGTCGTAGGTCTCGCCGGTGACCACGCCGTCGCCCACGTCCATCCCCTGCCAGAGGTCCCCGTCCGGCGTCCCCCCGTTGGGCCCGCCGTACATGCCGCAGCGCAGGAAGGCGATCTGATGGCCGAGCCGCTCGAAGGTCATGGTCTTCTCGGTGCCGTCGGCGAAGACCAGGTCCACCTCACCGGAGGCCAGCAGGTGGGTGTCGGGCTCGAAGCGCAGGCGGTGGCGGCGGCCCCGGAGGGTGTCGCTGCCCCGGCGGGGGTCGCCGAGGTTGTAGAGGATGTGGTCGCCCCAGACTCCGTACTCCTCGAACTCCACCCACTCCCCGGAGTGGGGGTGCTGGGTCCCGCTCCACAGGGCCGGCCCACCGACCCCGTCGCGGGTGCCCCAGTGGTGGTCGCGGGTGCCGCGGTGCTCAAGGCGGTCCACCTCGAACCGTTCCCCGTGGGCGGTGACCCACCCGGTCTGGCGGCCGAAGCCGTCGTAGCCGGCCACCCCGGCGAAGGGCTTGGTCCCGATGAACAGCCCGCCGCCGATCAGCCGGTACACCGGTCGCTTGGTATCGAACCACGAGAGGTCGAAGGCGGTGCCGAACTCGTTCTCGTCCAAGCTCAGGCGCCACTGGCGGAACGGCTCCACCAGCTCGAACCGGAGCGGTCCGACGGTCATGTCCATCCGGTTGAGGCCGAGCTTCCGGTGGGCCCGCACCGTGGTGTGCCGCCCCCTCACGTTGACGATGGCGAAGGCCTCGGCAGTACCCAGGTTGGGATAGATGCCCATCCCCGCCACCACCAGCAGATCACCGGTGGTGTCATGGCAGGTGAACCACATCCGCTCGTAGGCCTGCGGGTCCGACGTCCACATGACCCGCACCGGGTGGGGGTGGTTGTGGATCAGGAACTCGTCCAGCCCGGACATCGGGTAGTGCTCGACCGAGGCGTCGTAGGGAGCGCTCACCGGATCCACCCCGGAACCCTTCCGCACCTCCAGACCTCCCCTGGCACCGGGTCGTGGGCCGACCGGCAGCATCGTAGGGGGCCGCCGCGGGAGCGTCAATGAGCGACCGCCGCCCCGCCCGGTGGCGGCCGGGTGACCTGCTCGACGACGAACAGCTTCCCCACCCGCCGGTGGTAGTAGAGGGTGGCCCCGTCCCCGCTCAGCGAGGGGGCCTCGGCGAAGCCGGAGATGGCCGTGACCCGCTGGACGTGGCCGAAGGAGCGGGCGGTCGACGCGCGCTCGGCCCGGTCGATCTGCACCGCCCCGCCGGTCGGATCGGCCACGGTGAAGAAGAGCTCCAGACCGTCGGCGGCCGATGAACAGCCGGGAACCGCTGCGCACTTCCAGACCTCCCCTGGCACCGGGTCGTGGGCCGACCGGCAGCATCGTAGGGTGCCCCCCCGGGAGCGTCAAT
>DATCBL010000065.1:0-2496 GCA_036511875.1 Acidimicrobiales bacterium | reverse complement strand
GACCACGGCGAGGGGGGTGGCCACATCGGCCGGCACCTCGCCGAGCTCACCGATGACCTCGAAGGCGATGGCCCGCCCCTCCACCACCGAGTCCTCGGCCATCCGGATCAACGACGTGACGATCTCGTCGAAGGGGACCTGGTCGCTGGGCTCACGGGACAGGATCTCGTGGACGATGGCGATGGACCGCACCCGTCGCTCGGCCTCGAACAGGGCCACCCGCCCCTCGCCGCGCGGCAGCCGGCGGGCCTGGAGCCGCAGCAGGGCCGAGATGGTCTGGAGGTTGTTCTTGACCCGGTGGTGCACCTCGCGGATGGCCGCGTCCTTCGACAGCAGCAGCCGGTCCAACCGGCGGACGTCGGTCACGTCCCGCAGCAGCACCAGGCAGCCCGTGACCACGTCGTCGGCCAGCAACGGGATGCAGTGGAGCAGGACGGTCACGTCCGGCCGCCGCTCCACCTCCTCCACCACCGGCAGCGCCGACGCCAGGGCCCACTCGATGGCCGACTCCTCGATGCCCAGGTCGGTGAGACGCCGGCCCTCGGTCTGGGAGTACATGCCCATCCGGTGGAGCGCGTTGGTGGCGTTGGGCGACGCGTAGCGCACCCGGCCCTCCTCGTCGACCACCACGACCCCGTCGCCCACCCTCGGAGCCTCCTCGGTGGCCACCTCCTCGCTCGGGAACGGGAACGTCGACTCGGAGATCATCACCGCGAACCGGTCGAAGAGGTCCCGGTAGGTGCGCTCGAGGTGCCCGGGCCGACGGCCGGCCCCGGCGGCCAGGCGGGCCAGGACCGCCACCGTGGTCCCCTCGCACCGCACCGGGATGCAGTGGAGCCGCACCGGCTCGTCCCCGGAGTCGAGCAGGACCTCGCCCCGGGTGACCTCGCCGCTCTCCACCGTCTGCACGGCCAGGGGCCAGTCGGTGGCCGCCACGGTCTGGCCCACCAGGTCGGTCTCGACCACCGTGGCGCTGTTGGACGGGCGCATCTGCCCCAGGATCACCAGCTCGGCCCGGCCGGGGTCGGTCGGATCGGACGGGCCGGCGTCGGGGTCGGCGGGGTCGGCCGACCGCGGGGCCATCGGGGCCAGCAGCACCAGGTCCGAGAAGGACAGGTCGGCCAGGATGCCCCAGGTCCCGAGCAGACGCTGGAGATGCCCGAGCTGATCGTCGTCGAGGTTGGTGCGCTCGAAGGCCAGTTCCGCCGGGGTGGCCACGGTCAGGCTCCCGGCGGCTGGTCGACGACGACGTCGTAGGCCCGGCGGCCCCGATAGCCCCGGAGGGTGGTGACGCCGGCCGCGGTCAGCAGGGCTCGCAGGTCCGAGGCCCGGTCGGCCACGTCGGGGAGGGAGTGGGCGTCCGACGCCGTGGTCAGGGGGACGCCCCGGTCGACCAGCCGTTTGAGAAGGCCGGGGGCGGGATACTCCTCCCCCACCGGCTTCCTCCAGCCGGCCGAGGAGAGCTCGGCGGCCATCCCCGAGCGCACCGCCGCCTCGGTGATCCGGTCGTAGTACTCGTCGGGCACCGCCGGCACCCGGCCGGCCACCTTGACCAGGTCGGGATGGGCGAAGACGTCGCACACCCCCGACTCCCCCAGCTCCTCCATGGCCCGGGCGTACTCGTCCCACACCTTGTCGACGTCCCGGACCTCCCATTCCGCCATGACCAGCGGCTCCTTCAGGACGTCGAACCGCCAGGTACCCAGCCAGTGGACCGAACCCAGCAGCACGTCGAAGGGGTACCCGTCGAGCAGGCCGGCCACCTGGTCCATGCGGTCCTGGTAGTAGTCGACCTCCAGCCCGAGCACCACCGGCAGGCCCTCGGCCTTCACCGCCTCGACCACCTCGACATAGGTGTCGAGGTCCACCCGGGCGTGGTGGTCCCAGTAGTCGATCATCCCCGGCCGGAGGTCGTCGCCGGGAAGGTCGTCCCAGAACCCCTCGAGCAGGTCCCGGGCCTGGGTGAACCGGAACAGGTGCTCGGTCAGGGCGATCTCGGAGACGCCGGCCTCCACGGCCCGCAGGCAGTACGCCCTGACCTGCTCGACGGTGGCCTCGGCGTCGGCCTGGTTGTGGGGCCAGAGATGGAGGTGGTAGTCGAGCACCGCCCCGTTCGCCCTACCCGGCCCGCCGGACGAGGGTGACCCCGTCGCGGACCGTGGTCTGGACCACCACCACCCGGGGATCGACCACCAGCGCGTCATTGAAGCGGCGCAGGGCCACCGTGTCCACGCTCTGGTCGTCGGGGTCGAGCACCTGGCCGTGCCACAGGGTGTTGTCGGCGGCGATCAGCCCACGAGGGGCCAGCTTGGGCAGCACCGCCTCGAAGTAGTCGGGGTAGGCGGCCTTGTCGGCGTCGATGAACACCAGGTCGAACGGACCCTCCAGGGTGGCGATGGTGTCGATGGCCGGTCCCACCACCACGTCGATGGACTCGGCGTAGGGGCTGGCGGCGATGTGGCGGCGGGCGAACTCGGCGTGGACGGGGGAGATCTC
>DATCBL010000064.1:0-2403 GCA_036511875.1 Acidimicrobiales bacterium | reverse complement strand
CCGCCATCATCTGCGGCGTCATGTCGGCCATGCGCTCCGATCCGGAGCTGGCCGAGCTGGTGCGCACCCAGGTGCTCGACAAGAAGAAGGGGGAGTTCAACGGGATCATCGAACGGGCCGTCCGTCGGGGAGAGTTGCCAGAAGGCGGCTCGGCGGCGCTCGTGGAAGAGGTGATCTCGGCGCTGCTCATCAACCGGCTGGCCATTCAGGGCCTGTCGATCGATAAGGAGTTCGGTATCCACGTGGTGGACGACGTCGTCCTGCCACTGCTTCATCCGTAGTACCCCCAGTCATCCGCAGTAGTCCCCCCGACCCAGGAGTCCCCATGGCCACCATCACTGAGTACCCGTCGTCCCAAAATCCCCCCGAAGCCGTCGGTCCCGACCCCAAGCGCTGGTTGGCCCTGGGGGTCATCGCCGTGGCCCAGCTGATGGTGGTGCTCGACGCCTCCATCGTCACCATCGCCCTCCCCTCCGCTCAGCACGCGCTGCACATCTCCACGGCCAACCGCCAGTGGGTGGTCACCGCGTACACGCTCTCCTTCGGCGGCCTGCTGCTGCTGGGCGGCCGGATCGCCGACTACGTGGGACGCAAGCGGATGTTCATCATCGGGCTGATCGGCTTCGCCGGGGCGTCGGCCCTGGGCGGGGTGGCGGTCAACTCGGCCATGCTGTTCGGGGCCCGGGCCCTTCAGGGAGCGTTCGCCGCCCTGCTGGCGCCGGCGGCCCTCTCGCTGATCTCAGTGACCTTCACCGAGGTGAAGGAGCGGGCCACCGCCTTCGGCGTCTACGGCGCCATCTCCGGCGGCGGTGCGGCCATCGGACTCATCATGGGTGGCGTGCTCACCGAGTACGCCTCGTGGCGCTGGTGCCTGCTGGTCAACGTGCCCATCGCCGCCATGGCCGTCCTGGCCGCGGTGCCGGTGGTGCGGGAGTCCAAGGCCCACGGCAACACCAGCTACGACATTCCCGGCGCCGTCACCGTCACCTCCGGCCTGGTGGCCCTGGTCTACGGGTTCACCAAGGCGGCATCCGACGGGTGGGCGGCGACGGCCACCTTGAGCTTCCTGGGCCTCGCCGTGGTGTTGCTGGGCGCCTTCGTGACCATCGAGATCAAGTCCAAGAACCCCCTGCTGCCCATGCGGGTCCTCCTCGAGCGCAACCGCGGCGGCTCCTTCCTCGCCTCCTTCATGGTCGGTTCCGGGCTGCTCGGGATGTTCCTCTTCCTCACGTACTACTTCCAGGGCAACCTGGGCTACTCCGCCCTCAAGTCGGGCTTCGCCTTCTTGCCCTTCTCGGCCGGGATCATCGTGGCCGCCGGGGCGTCGAGCCGGCTCCTCCCCCGGGTCGGCCCGCGGCGACTGATGGCCTTCGGCTTCGGGGCCGCCGCCCTGGGCATGGTGTGGCTGAGCCAGATCACCCCCCACACCACCTACCTGGCCCACGTGCTGCCGGCCGAGATCCTGATCAGCCTGGGCATGGGCCTGGCCTTCGTGCCCATGAGCAGCACGGCGCTGTTCCGGGTGCCGGCCCACGACGCCGGCGTGTCCAGCGCCCTGGTCAACACCACCCAGCAGGTGGGCGGCTCCCTCGGCACCGCGCTGTTGAACACCGTGGCCGCCTCGGCCACCGCCACCTACCTGCTGACCCGGGTCCCCAACCGGGCCAACGTGGAGGCGGCCCAGGTCCACGGTTACACGGTGGGCTTCATGGTCGGGGCGGCCTGCCTGGTGGTGGCCCTGCTCTCGGCGGTGTTCCTGGTCAACGCGACCAGAGAGGACCTGGCCGACGTGGACGGGGTGTCCGGTGAGGTCAGCCAGGACCCGGCCGACCTGGACGGGGTGGCCGGCGAGGTGGTGCCGGTCTGACGGCCGGACGTGGCCTCCCTGCCGGCGGCCCGGGGCCCCGGCCTACGAGCCGATGTGGTCGGCGGGCACCGTGCCCAGTCGGCCGGCCTGGTAGTCCTCGAAGGCCTGCGCCACCTCGTCGCGGGTGTTCATGACGAAGGGGCCGTAGGCGTAGACCGGCTCGCCGATGGGCCTCCCCCCGAGGACCAGCACGTCGAGGGCCGGGTACTTCGAGTCCTGGGTGGCGTCGGCACCGATGGTCAGCGAGTCCCCGTCACCGAAGACGGCCAGCTGGCCGGTCCCGATCGGGCGTCCCTCGGCGCCGACCCGCCCGGCGCCCCCGAGGACGTAGACCAGGGCGTTGAACTCCCGCCGCCACGGGATCTCGACCCTGGCCCCTGGGGCCAGCGTGGCGTGGATCATGGCCATGGGCGAGTGGGTGGAGCCGGGCCCGGCGTGTCCGGCCACCTCGCCGGCGATCACCCGCAACAGGGCGCCACCGTCGGGCGAGGACAACAGGGCGATGTTCGACCGGCCGATGTCTTGGTAGCGGGGGG
>DATCBL010000063.1:0-6439 GCA_036511875.1 Acidimicrobiales bacterium | reverse complement strand
AACGATAGGCCAGGGATACCGCCGGTCGTCAAATGACATCCACCGCAGCCTACCTGGGAGTATGTGCAATCTCCCAGGTCAGCGGATTACGGGATTTCCTGCTGCCGACATGGATTTCCGCTTGTCCTCCGCCCGGCGTTCGGACTCCAGTCGCTCGAGGTCCTCGGCGCCGAAGTCGACGTGCGACATGGCCTCGGCCAGGAGGCGGTGACCGGCCTGGCCGGCGATCAGCCGGTGCATCTCTTGGGCCACCCAGCGGTAGCTGGCGTGACCCTGGGGGCCCGACCGCAGTTCGATCAGGTGCATGGCCTCTCGGGCGTTCATCTGCATGGAGTACCGGATGCGGTAGGCCAGGGCCACCGCGTACACCGACTCCCCCGGGAACGTGGGCTCCAGCGCCTCGGCCAGCAGGCGGGACCGCTCGATGGACGCCACGTAGCGCTCGGTCAGACCGGCCTCCCCGACCACCTCGGGCACGTCGTAGCCCAGCGTGGTCCCGAGCGGCTGCCACTCGACGGTGAGCATCCGGTGGCGCTGGAGGTCGCGGAAGGCGCCGTAGTCGGTGACCACGTCGAACCGGTACCCGGTCCGCTCGAAGGCGCGGCCCGGACGGTGCCGCCGGTTGGCCCGGTCGCCCACGTAGGTCCGCAGCAGCACTCGCTTCTCCTCGGCACCCAAGAGCGCCACGCGACGAACCACCTCGGCCTCGGGCCGGTCGGTCAGGGGGGCGCAGATGGCCGCCACCACCTTGTCCTCCCCCTCGGGATCGAAGTCCAACAGGGTGACCGAGGGCTGGCCCGAGGGGCCGCCAGTCGGGTGCTCGGCCGGCGTCACCAGGTCGGGGAAAAGCTCCCCCACCAGTGCTCCGGTCTGCTCCCGGGCGCGCTCCAGGTAGCTCGACCACGACCCGCCCCGATCCGGTCGGTCCACCCGGGTCAGGAACGAGGGGATGACCTTGCGCAGCTCCTCCAGCATCAGGTCGGAGTAGGCCCGGGCCTCGGGCAGCGGATGCGAGCGCATCCGCATGAGGAGCATCTCGTAGGACTGCCCGGTGCCGTAGATGCCCACGTTGGAGAGCGAGGCCGCCGGAAGCAGGCCGCGGAGGGCGTCGAGGGCCTTGGCCCGCACCGCCTGGCGGTGGACGAAGTCGGAGTCGCCCGGGTGGCGGGGGTGCCGCACCGCCAGCCAGGCCTGGGCCTCCTCGAGCAGCTCGCCGTAGGTGTCGAACATGCGGTCCATGTCCCCGACGTAGCGGGCCCCGAGGGGCGAGACGAGCAGGCCCGGGTCGCGGTAGTACCGGTAGTGCCCCGTGGTCAGCCGGTGGTTGTAGGCGATGTAGCGGGTGGACTGCTCGAGGTAGGCCATCAGCCGGCCCCACTCGAGCACCTTGGTCAGCACGTTGGACGCCTGCTCACAGGCCAGGTGGACCCCGCCGAGCTGGGCCACCGAGTCGTCGCCGTACTCGAAGAAGACCTTCTCGTAGAGCTCCTCGGCCCGTCGGAGCCCCACGGTGGCGTCCACCGAGGCGTCGCCCGAGATGTCCAGTTCGCCGACGAATTCGTCGAGGAACAGGCGCCGGAGGCTCTTGGGCGAACGGGAGTACCGGGCGAACAGAGCTCCCTTGACCACTTCGGGCAGGTTGACCAGGGCAAACACCGGTTGATCGAGATTCGTGACGTAGCGCCGCAGGATGTCTTCCTCGTCGGCGGTGTACGTCTCTACGGCGTAGGGGAACATGCCCGGATCACACTAGGACGGAGACGGCGGGTCAGGCGCGGACCCCACCCCGGCCGGATCGTCCGCCCCCACCACGCCCCGCCGGAGCGTGGCCACGGCCAGCTCGGCGGCCTCACGGGTGCCGGGCTCCGGGGCCACCTGGGACAGCTGGCGGACCAGGTCGATGAGCTGGCGGATGTTGCGCACGAAGTCGCCCGGCGCCACGTCGGTCTCCCGCAGCACCGAGTCCAGGGTGGCCCCCCGGGCCCACGCCACCACGGCCCGGACCAGGCCGTGATCGGGTCGCCGGGTGCGTCGGAGGCCCACCCGGCGCTCGTCGGCCCGGAGCCCGGCAGTGATGGCGTCGATCTGCGCCAGTCGCTCGACCACTACCGCCTGGCGGGGCTCCGACTCGTCCTCGCCCGCCCTCCGGGCCTCGAAGGTCAGGGCCGAGGCCACCCCGGCCAGCGCCGCCGGCTCGAGCCCGTCGAAGGCCCCCTGGCGGAGGGCCTCGGCCACCAACAGGTCCGACTCGTGGTAGATCGAGGCCAGCGTGCGCCCGGCCTCGGTGATCCGCCAGCCGTCGATGAAGCCGCGCTGGTCGAGGATGGCCAGCCGGCGGTCGAGCTGGGCGGCCAGGGACTCGGAGCCCGCCGGCGCCTGCCACTGGCCGTAGGAGGCGGCCAGCAGCCCGTGGGCCTCGTCCCTCGACCACCGGCGGACCAGGTTCACCGCCAGGTTGTAGGTGGGGTGGAAGGAGGAGACCAGGTCCGGCGGCGGCGCGATGGCCGTACGGGCCACGAGCGAGAACGGGGTCCCGGCCGACCACAGCACCACGGCGTGGCCGAGGGTGTCGATGCCCCTCCGACCGGCGCGGCCGGTCAGCTGGCGGTACTCCCCCGCGGTCAGGGCCGAGGTATCCGATCCCCGGAACTTGGCGAACCGCTCCACCACCACCGTCCGGGCCGGCATGTTGATGCCCAGGGCCAGGGTCTCGGTGGCGAACACCACTTTCAACAGACCCTCGGAGAAGCACTGCTCCACCGCCTGGCGGAAGGCCGGTACGAGGCCGGCGTGATGGGGGGCGATGCCCGCCTCCAGGGCGGCCGACCACGGGCCGTACCCCAGGGTCCGGAGGTCGTCGTCGCCCAGCCGTTCCACCGCGGCCTCGGTCAGCTGGCGGATCCGCTGGCGCTCCTCGGCCGTGGTCAGGCGGATCCCGTCCTGGAGGCATTGGCGGGTGGCGTCGTCACAGGCCGCCCGGGAGAAGATGAAGGTGATGGCCGGGAGCATGCCCGCCTCGGCCAGGTACTCGACCACCTCGCCCCTCCGGGGCACCCGGAGGCGGTGGCGGGGATTTCGGCGCCGCCGGTCATCGAGGGCCACCCCGTCGGGATTGGCCTTGCCGTCGCGAAGGAGCGGGATCACGGTGAGGTGGTCCCTTCCCCGCTCGGCCAGGACATAGTGGTGGTGCAGGGTGACCGGGCGATGGGTCTCCACGATGACCCGGGTGGTCCCCCGGACCGAGGTGAGCCAGGCCCCGAAGTCGGTGGCGTTGCTGACCGTGGCCGACAGGCTGACGAAGGACACGTCAGCGGGCGTGAGGACCAGCACCTCCTCCCACACCGAGCCCCGGTAGGGGTCCTGGAGGTAGTGGACCTCGTCCAGGACCACCACCTCCAGGCCGTCGAGGACCGAGGACCGGGCGAACAGCATGTTCCGCAGGACCTCGGTGGTCATCACCACGATGGGGGCGTGGGCCTGATGCGACACGTCCCCGGTCAGCAGGCCCACCCGGTCCTCGCCGTACCGCAGGGACAGCTCGGCGAACTTCTGGTTGGACAGGGCCTTGATGGGCGTGGTGTAGAAGGCCTTCCCCCCCAGCTCGAGCGCCCGGGCCGCGGCATAGTCGGCGATGAGCGTCTTGCCCGAGCCGGTCGGGGCCGACACCAGCACCGACTCCCCGCGGTCGATGGCGTCCATGGCCCGGTGCTGGAACCCGTCCAGGGGGAACCCGATGGTCTGCTGAAATCGCTCCCTCAGCTCCGTCCCATCCCCTCCGGCGTACCGGGCCGACCCCCGGGTACGCCCCGGGGTCATCGGTTGAGGATCTTCCCGACGACGATGGAGAGCTCGTAGAAGATGTACAGCGGGATGGCCAGGGCCATCATCGAGAAGGGATCGGAGCTCGGGGTGATCACCCCGGCCACCACCACAATCAGCACGATGGCCCAGCGCCGCCACGACGAGAGCTGCTTGGGTGACAGCACCCCGGCGATCTCCAGCGACACCAGGAGCACCGGAAACTCGAAGGTCAGCCCGAAGATGGTCATCATCAACACGATGAGGCTGAGGTACTTGGTGGGGTCGAGAATGGCGGTGAGGCTGGGACCCCCGATGTGGTCGAGGAAGTTGAGGGCGTGGGGGAAGGTCAGATAGGCCACCAGGCAGCCCAGGCCGAACAGGCCGATGGACGCCACGATGAAGGGGATGGCGTACTTCTTCTCCTTCGGGTGCAGGCCCGGGGTGATGAAGCGCCACAACTCCCACAAGAGCACCGGCGAGGCCAGGACCAGGCCGCCGTAGGCGGCGATCTTCACCCGGAGGGCCAGTCCGTCCAGGGGCCCGGTGATGTAGAACCCGCACCGGTGGGGCGCCACCTGGCAGTACGGGTGCTTGAGGAAGGACAGGATCCAGGGATAGAAGACGAAGGCCACGGTGGCGGTGACGACGAAGGCCACCGCGCAGATCAGCACCCGGCTGCGGAGCTCGGTCAGGTGCTCGACCAAGGTCATCGAGTCTGGCTTGGGCCGGGCCTCGCTTCGTCGCTTCAGGGAGAGGGCCATGGTTCGATGCTCCGGGCTGATCCGTGGTCTGGTCGCTCGGACCGACCGGCTCAGTTCATCCCTGGGTCGTCGGGGATGGCCCGGCCGTTCGAGCGGACCTGGTGGACGATGCCGCCTTGGTCGACGATGAGCACGTCGGGGATCCCCGGCGTCTCCTCAACCGCCTGGACCGATCCGGCCGGTCGATTGGACTCCGAGGAAGGCACCACGGCATCGCCCTCCACATCTGGTGGTTCGTTGCCGGTGCCCACCGTGGATGTGGTCCCCTGTTCGGCACTGTGGGACTCGGCCAGGTTGTCGAGGAAGCTGAGGGGCGACCGCACCGCCTGGGTGATGGTCTCGGTGGAGGGAAGGTCGGGGAAGCTGCCCCGGACGTCGGACTCCAGCCGCTCGCGGAACCTCCGGAAGTCGCCCCACAGCCCACCGATCTGCTTGGCCATCTTGGGCAGCTTGTCGGGACCGAGGACGATGAGGGCCACCACCAGGATGACCAGCAGCTTCGCCGGGCTAAGGAAGGGCACGGCCTGTAGTGTACCGGCGGTCCTACCGCTCGCCGCGGGCAGTGGGGGCGGCGGGGGCGGCTAGGCGTGCCGCAGCCTCAGGGGGTGCCCGGCACCGCAGGGCGCCGGAGCGACCCGGCCGGCCCCGGACGGGCCGTCCCGGGTCCTCGCAGGGCCACCACGGCCAGGGCCACGACCAGCAGGGCCGCCGTGGCCACCAGCACCACCAGCCAGCCCGAGTCGTCGAGCGGCCAGGCCACGAAGGCCATCTTCCCGACGATCAGGCTGGTGGGGATCGGGCCGAAGTACCGGCTGTCCTCGGAGTTGGTGCGGTTGTCCCCCATCACGAAGTAGTGGCCGGCCGGGACGGTGTAGGGGTGGGTGAGGTTGAAGGCGTACGGGGCCGGGCTCGGCAGGGTGAGGGGCGCGGGCCGGGGCAGCCAGGGCTCGGCCAACGGCCTCCCGTCGATGGTGACCTGGCCGCCCACGGCGGCGATGGTGTCGCCGGGGAGGCCGATGACCCGCTTGACCAGGTCGGGGTAGTCGGCCTGCTCCAGCGGGGGGCGGCGGAAGACCACCACGTCGCCCCGGTGGATGCCGTGCAGGTCGTAGCTCAGCTTGTCCACCACGATGCGGTCACCGACCTGGAGGGTCGGGAGCATGGAGCCCGAGGGGATGAAGAACATCTGGGCGACGTAGGTCCGGACGCCGAACGCCAGCACCAGGGCGAACACCACCACGGCGACCCACTCGAGCCACCACCGCCAACGCGACGGGCCCGGGGAGGCCTGCGGGTCCACCTCGGTGGCCTCCCACCCTGGTCCCGTCGCTCCGGGCGTCTCGGGCCCCGGGACGGGACCGGGGGGTCCGGGGAGGCCCGGGGCCCGGGAACCGTTCAGGCCACTGGAGGGCGTCAGGCTCGGGACCGGCCGGGCCGGGACGGGCCGGGGCGGACCGGGGCGGACCGGCTCTGACCGGGCGGGGGGGTCGAGGCTGGGCACGGCCATCGGGCCGGTCCCGCGTCGGCCGACCGGATCCGAGACCTCGACGGAGGCGCTGTGACGGTCCGGGTCCACCAAGGTGCGAGGCTACCGCACCCTCCCTCATTCCAGTCCTCAGGGTGGGCTGGTCAGAGACCTTTGATGTGGCTCAGGGGCCAGATGACGGCCACCGCCCGGCCCACGATCAACGACCTCGGGATGGGACCGAAGAACCGGCTGTCCTCGGAGTCGGTGCGGTTGTCCCCCATCACGTAGTAGTCGCCGGGGGGGATCTTGACCGGGCCGGGCAGGTCGAACTGGGGATGGGGGTCGCTGCCGGCCAGGGGGCCGGTGAAGCTGGTGGGGCCCGAGGGCAGCCACGGCTCGCTCAACTTGT
>DATCBL010000062.1:0-4759 GCA_036511875.1 Acidimicrobiales bacterium | reverse complement strand
GATCTACTGCCGACCCAGCTGCCCGGCCCGCCCACCCTTCGCCAAGAACCTGTGCTTTCTCCCGACCGCGGCGGCCGCCCAGCGGGCCGGCTTCCGGGCGTGCAAGCGGTGCCGGCCCGACGCGTCGCCCGGGTCGCCGGAGTGGAACGTGCGTCAGGACCTGGTCGGGCGGGCCATGAGGCTCATCGCCGACGGCACCGTGGACCGGGACGGGGTGACCGGGCTGGCCCACCGGCTCGGCTACAGCACCCGGCAACTGGAGCGCCACCTGGTCGCCGAGGTCGGAGCCGGCCCGCTGGCCCTCGCCCGGGCCCAGCGGGCCCAGACCGCCCGGCTGCTCATCGAGACCACCGACCTGCCCTTCACCGACGTGGCCTTTGCCTCGGGGTTCTCCAGCATCCGACAGTTCAACGACACCGTCCGGCTCGTCTTCGACGCCACGCCGACCTCGCTCCGGGCCCGGTCCCGGCGTCGCCATCCCACCTCGGCCCCGGGCGTGCTCACCTTCCGCCTCCCCTTCCGCACCCCCTTCTCGCCCGAGAGCCTCTTCGGGCACCTGGCGGCCACGGCCGTCCCGGGCTGTGAGGAGGTCGGCCACGGCACCTACCGCCGCACCCTCCGCCTCCCGGCCGGGTCGAGCGTCGTCGGCCTGACCCCCACCCCGGACCACGTGGTCTGCCAGCTGGCCCTCGACGACCTGCGCGACCTGTCGACGGCCATCGCCCGGTGCCGCCGGCTGCTCGACCTCGATGCCGACCCCGAGGCGGTGGTGGAGGTGCTGGCCGGAGAGCCGGCGCTGGCCGAGGAGGTCGGGAAGGCCCCGGGCCGGCGGCTCCCCGGGACCGTCGACGAGGCTGAGCTGGCCGTGCGCATCGTCCTCGGACAGCAGGTCTCGATCGCCGCCGCCCGTACCCACTCGGCGCGGTTGGTGGCCCGGCACGGCACCCCGGTGCGCGACGCCGGAGGCGGGCTCACCCACCTGTTCCCGTCCGTCGAGGAGCTGGCCGAGATCGACCCGGCCACGCTCGGACTGCCGAAGGCCCGTCAGCGTTGCGTCGGCGCCCTGGTCGACGCACTCGCCTCGGGCCGGGTGGAGATCGGCCCCGGGGCCGACTGGGACCGGGCCCGCCGGCAGCTCGAGACCATCGCCGGCGTCGGGACCTGGACCGCCGAGATGATCGCCCTGCGGGCGCTCGGCGACCCCGATGCCTTTCCGGCCTCCGACCTGGGGGTGAGGAAGGGTGCCGCCCGCCTCGGGCTGCCCGCCAGCTCGGCGGGGCTGGACGCCCGCTCCCAGCGGTGGCGACCGTGGCGGGCCTATGCCGTGCAGTACCTCTGGGCCGCCCTCGGGGGCCCGATCAACCAATGGCCACCGAAAGGAACACCATGAGCACCATCAACACCACAGGCACCGTGTACTCCACCCTCGACAGCCCGATCGGGCCGATCACGGTGGCCGGGGACGGCGAGGTCATCACCAACCTGCGGATGGTCGATCAGTCCCATCCGCCGGCCGACCAGAACCAATGGCGCTTCGAGCCGGAGGCCTTCCCCGAGGCGCTCGGCCAGTTGGAGGCGTACTTCGGGGGCGGCCTCACCCGGTTCGACCTCCCGCTCCGGCTGGAGGGAACCGAGTTCCAGCGAAGGGTCTGGGACGCCCTGGTCGAGATCCCCTACGGCGAGACCGCGTCGTACGGGGAGATCGCCGGTCGGATCGGGTCGCCCGGCGCGGCCCGGGCCGTGGGCCTGGCCAACGGGCGCAATCCCGTAGGCATCATCGTCCCCTGCCACCGGGTGATCGGCTCCGACGGGTCCCTCACCGGCTACGGCGGCGGCCTCGACCGCAAGCTGACCCTGCTGCAGCTCGAACGGGATCACCTCTCCCCGGCCCTCTCCCGATCAGCCTGACCGAGTGGAGCAGGCCCCGGCCCGGACCCGGCTCCATGAGACAGACTGGCCCACTGTGGAGACCCCGGAGACGCGCTACGCCCAGCGGGACGGCCTGCATCTGGGCTACCAGGTGTGGGGGGAGGGCGACATCGACATCCTGGAGTTCGGCAGCGGCACCTTCATCTCCATCGACGAGGCCGGGGAGCAGCCCGGGTGGAGGCGGTACACGGAGCGCCTGGCCGCCTGCGGCCGGCTCATCAGGTTCGACCCGAGCGGTATCGGCCTCTCGGACGCACCTCCGGACCTCAGTGACCTGACCTTCCACGGCTGGGTCGGCGACGCCCTGGCCGTCATGGACGCGGTCGGCTCGGCCCGGGCCGTCGTCCTCGCCGCCGCGTCCTCGGCCCTGCCCGCCTTCCTGTTCGCCGCCGAGCATCCCGAGCGGACCGAGTCGCTGGTCATCGTCAACGCGTCGGCCCGCTACCTCGAGGCCGAGGACTACCCCATCGGCGTCCCCGTCGAGCTGATGGACGAGTTCCGAGCGGGGCTCGACCCCGACCACCCCAACGAGGGGAGCGAGGACCTCGATGACATCCGACTCTTCGCCCCCAGTGGGGCCGACGACCCCGAGTTCCGACGATGGTGGTCGCGGGCGTCGAAGCGGGGCGCCAGTCCCGCCGCGGCGGCGGCCCTGAACCGGATCACCGTCGAGGCCGACTACCGGCCCGTGCTGCCCCGGATCGCCACCCCGACCCTGGTGCTCCACCGCCACGACGCCCTGGCCCCGGACCCGGCCCACGGCCGGTTCATCGCCGACCACATCGTCGGGGCCCGCTTCGTCGAGCTGCCGGGGGCCGACGTCGTCCCCTACGCCGGCGACGGGGACGGGCTGGTGGACGAGATCCAGGAGTTCGTGACCGGCGACCGCTACCAGCCCGGTGCGGACCGCCTGCTCGCCACCATCCTGTTCACCGACATCACCGAGTCCACCGCCACCGCGGCGCAGATGGGCGATCGGCGCTGGAGCCAGGTGCTGGCCGACCACGACGTGCTGGTCCGCCGCCAACTCGGGCGCTTCGGGGGGAGGCTGGTCAAGGACACCGGGGACGGGATGCTGGCCACGTTCGACAGCCCGGCCCGGGCCATTCGCTGCGCCCTGGCCATCCGCGACGGTGCCGGCCACCTCGGCCTCCAGATCCGGGCCGGGCTGCACGCCGGTGAGGTCGAACGCCGCGGGGAGGACGTCGGAGGGATCGCCGTCCACGTGGCCGCCCGCATCATGGCCGCAGCCGACGGCGGTGAGGTCTTGACCTCCGGCACGGTGGTGGACCTGGTGGAGGGCGCCGGGGTCACCTTCGCCGACCGGGGGGAGCACACCCTGAGAGGCGTGCCCGGGGCCCGACGCCTCTGGATGGTCGTCGGAGCCTAGGAGCAGGTCGTCGGGTCCCGCGCCGCTTACCCGGGCGTCGACTCGTCCGGCCCCTCGGTCGGGGAGGGCGGCTCCTCCAGGGTCGCGGTGGTGTCGATGACGGAGGTGTCGACCGGTCCGGATCCGAACTGCCCTGACCGCCAGATGTACACCCGCGGTTGGCTGGCCCGGCGCTGGCGCCGCTTCGGGCTGAGGGCCAGCAGCAGGCGGTCCACGCCCACGGCGATGAGACCGATCACCAACAGGGCGGCGAAGACCACCAGGGCGATGAACCCGACGGTGAGCACCAGCACCACGATCGCCGCCACCACCACGAAGGCGACCAGTGTGCCCAGACAGCCGACACCCCTGCCGGGGCGCTCTCCGGTGGCCATTCAGCTCGGCATCAGGGCCGAGTGGCGAGGAGTTGGAGGCCGTCACCGCTCAGGTCGGCGTGGGCAGCCTTGCGGCCGCTCATGGCCAGGGTGAGGGATAGCAGGGGACCGGAAACCTCGGGGCCTTCGCCATGGGTCCAGCCGGTATCGGTGGCCCGGAGATGCAGCCCGTCGACCCGTCGCTTGGCGCCGATGAGGATGTTGGAGTTCTTCCAGGCGTCGGCCACCGCCACGACCGCCGCCTCCGGCGGATCGTGGGCCAATCCCAGGGGTCGCCGGATGTCCTGGCCGTGGGCGATGATCTCGCCGAGCATGGCCATCACCGGGGCCGGTGGATGGTTGGTGGTCGTCGTTCTGGCGCCCAAGCGCCGCACCAGTTCCACCGGGCCCACCTCGGAGAGCCGTTTCGCCCCGCGATCGGTGAACACGTTGAACTTGAATCTGGCCTGAGCCAGTTCCTTGTAGAAGTGCATCGGTGTCTGCTCGGCCGCCGCGACGATGTGCCCGGCCGTGTCCTGGACCGACCAGCCCTCACACCAGGACGGAGTGGCCCACTGCTCGGCCGACAGCGAGGCCAGGGTCTCGGTCATGACGATCCGCTCGCCGTGGATGTACTTCCAGGTCTCGGTGGTTTGCATGGCAGGACCTCCCGCCGGCAAGCATCCCCTGCATTCCACCGCCGATCAAACCGCGATCCGCCGAGACCGCCCGGCCGGCCGGGCTGGGGCGGGGCCGGCTCGGCTCAGGGGAGGATCAGGTGGACGTCACCGAACTCGTGCCAGCGATAGCCCTGGGCCACCGCGGCGCGGTAGGAGTCGCGCAGGAGCTCACGGCCGGTGATGGCCTCGAGCATCATCAGATGCGACGAGGCCGGCTCGTGCCATCCCGTGACCATCCCGTCGGTGAGCTTCACGCCGTGTTCCGGTGAGATCACCAGATCGGTCCACCCGTCGTAGGCGCCGGAGGTCCCGTCGGCTCCGACGGACGTCTCGAGGGCCCGTACCACGGTGGTCCCGACGGCGATCACCCGATGGCCGCCGCGGTGGGCGGCATTGACCTGCTCGGC
>DATCBL010000061.1:0-3483 GCA_036511875.1 Acidimicrobiales bacterium | reverse complement strand
CCGATTGAGGTCCCTCAGCCGGGTCAGGTCCGCCGGAGCCAGGCCGGGCACCCCGGCCAGGGCCACCTTCACGTACTCGCTGTCCAGGTCGTCCACCTGGTCGGCCCGGCCTTCGGCGTCGAGCTGGTCGGCCAGTCGGCGCTGCAGCGCCACCAACTCGGCCAGCTGGCCGGCCGGGAGGGGATGGGACAGGGCCAGGACCTGGGCCCCGGGGAGCTGGGTGTCCAGGCTGAAGAGCACGCTCTCCTCGATGACGTACCACACCGAGCCGACCCGGGACGGGCCGGCGGTGCGGCTATAGCCGAACTGGTATCCGAGCCCCGGGTCGACGAAGACCCGCGCCCCCTCCCGCGCCAGCTGGTCGACCAGCGCGGCATGGAGGCCGCCCAGGGCAAAGCCGTGGGTCCGCAGGAGCACCGGCCCACGAGGCTGGCCCTCCCGTTGGAGCTGGTTGATGATCGACGCCGCCACCGGCTCCATCGGGTCCACCGGCCCGTTGGCCGCGGCCACCGTGCGGGTGAAGCTGACCGAGGCCACCACGGTGACGGCGGCCAGCACGCAGCCCAGCGCCAGCGCAGCCCGATGCCACCGGGGGAGGGTCTCCACCAGCACCACCGCGCTGAGCACCACCGTGGCGGCCCCGAGGGGGATGCGCCAGAAGAACAGGTAGGGGAAGGCCGGGCCGGTCAGGACGGTGAGGGCCAGCACTCCGGCGGCCACGGCGACGGCCAGCATCTCGGTGAGCGCCACCAGCTCGGCGCGCTTCCGCCAGCGGGCCAGGCCCCAGCCGGCGCCGATCAGGACGACCGGGACGGCCATGAAGGCCACCGAAGACGGCGCGGTCAGCGCGGTGAACCGCAGGAAGGGGTCGGGTCCCCCGAGCCAGGGGGGTCGCCACCGGAACTCGGTGGCCAAATAGCCGAGGGCCCCGTGGATCCCGAGGAGGGGAAGGTGCGGGGTCGGGCCCAGACCCAGGGAGAACTGGACCAGGCGGACCGTGTTGCCCGGCCAGTGCGCCGCCGTGTCGATCACCACGGGCACGAACCACACCACGGCCAGCACGATCAGCGGGGCCCGCCACAGGGACCATCGCCGCATCGACCGACCGGCCCGGTGCTCGCCCACCAGCAGCCGGACCAGGGCCCAGGCGGAGACGGCCAGCACCGGAAGGGCGTAACCCACGTGGGTCTGCACGAGGAACGACCCCACGAAGACCAGGCCGACCAGGCGCCGGCCCTGGCCCGACCCCACCACCCACGCCTGGAGCAGCAGGAGGGTGAAGAAGGGGAAAGGGAGATAGGGGTTCCACAGCTGCTGGAGGATCCACGGTCCGGTGGCCCAGTAGGACAGGGTGACCACGGCCAGCCACGGGACCATCCACCGCAGGCCCCCCGACTTCCACGACAGCCGGGCGATCCAGGCCACGGCCACTCCCTGCAGGAGCACGCTGCCGACCAGGGAGGCCCAGGCCCGCTGCCGGGCCACCCCCGAGAACAGGGCCAAGAGGTAGTACATGGTCGGTCCGGGGTGGCTCCAGCCGAACCGGCTCCAGGGGCCGGTGAGCGGGGTGTCGGTGGAGAAGGTCCACACGTCGCGGATGCGCAGGTCCAAGGTGGCCTGGTCCCCGACGGGCACGTAGACCCGGCCCCACCGCTGGATCAGGACGGCGATGATCGGCAGGAGGGCCACCAGGGCGATGGCCACCGCGGCCACGGTGGCCGGCCGGACCCACCGGGGCCGGGACCGGTGCGCCGGCCCGTCCCGAGGGGCGGTGGGGGGTGCCGGGGTCGGCACCTGATCAGTGAGCGACACGGGATCAGGTCGGTGGGGAGCACGGGAGGAAACCGCTCACCGCGTGCCCGTTCATCAGGGGGAACTGTAGGGGAGGCCCCCGAGACGGGCAAACACCAAGCGGCGGCCTCCCCGGCGGGTCCCGGGTGGGCCGGGGAACGGGTCCGGTGCCCCCCGGCGTGATCCGGGCCCGGGGGCCGTGCCAGAGTGGGTCACCAGAGGAGGTGTGTGCCCGATGCCCGGTGTCCACGTCGTGACCGACAGCTCGTGTGATCTCGCCCCGGCGGAGATCGAACCGCTCGACGTCGAGATCGTCCCCCTGACCATCCGGTTCGGGGCCGACGAGTACACCGACCGCTCGGACCTGAGCGTCGGGGACTTCTACGACCTGATGGCCCGGACCGACGAGCTGCCCCAGACCGCCTGCCCATCGCCCGGAGCCTTCGAGGAGGCCTTCCGGCGGGCCGGAGAGGCGGGCGCCGACGCGGTGGCCTGTCTCACCATCTCGAGCGATCTGTCCAACACCCTGCAGTCGGCCCGGACCGCGGCCAAGGCCTTCGACGGAGGGCTGGCGGTCCAGGTGATCGACAGCCGGAGCGTCTCGAGCGGCCTGGGCACGCTGGTGCTGGAGGCCGCCAGGGTGGCCCGACGGGGTGGAGACATCGATGCCGTGCGGCAGCTGGTGGACGGGATGGTCCCCCGGACCCATGTGATGGCGGTGCTCAACACGCTGGAGAACCTGAAGAAGGGCGGCCGGATCGGCGGGGCCAAGGCCCTGCTGGGATCGATGCTGTCGATCAAGCCGGTGATCGACATCTCCGGCGGCCAGGTCCACGAGGCCGGCAAGGGCCGCACCCGCGCCAAGGCCCTGCACCTGCTGGCCGACCGCCTGCTGGCCGCCGGGGAGGTCGAGCACGTGGCCGTGATGCACGGGGGGGCGGCCGACATCGACGAGTTCCTGGCCATGGTGGCCCCGCGCTTCCCCCGCGCCGACCTCCGCCTCGGGGAGCTGGGTGCGGTCATCGGGGCCCACGGCGGCGCCGAGATCATCGGCGTCAGCTGGGTCGAGGGCTAGGGGCCCGGCCGGGTCAGACCGTCCCGCCCCGGCGGCTCTCCATGGTGCCGCCGATGGCCGCCGACAGGATCAGCGCGCCGCCCAGCGGGGCCAGCCACAGCCCGAACACGAAGGTGAGCACGGTGAACATGGCCCCCATGCCCAAGATGAAGGGCCAGATGCTGGAGCCGGGGAACGAGTCGACGGTACCGGCCCCCTCGGACATGTCGGCGTTGGGGTCGTCGTCGGGCTGGGGCTTCATCTTGTACGACCACCACAGGTAGTACGAGCCGGGCAGCAGGCCGAGCAGCGCCGAGCCCATGAGCATGAGGAAGCCGGCGTCCTCGTAGCTGGCCGCCCAGTACACGATGCCGATGATGCCGAAGAACAGCCCGATCCCGGCCAGGAACCACCCGTCGACCCTCACGAGCTGGCTCCCACCGTCTCGTCCTCGCCCACCGGGATGGCCGGCCGGTCCTTGGGCGGCTTGTGGATGGTGCGGTGCTCGGGGTGGTTGTAGTCCCAGGTGGGCCGCTCCGAGCGGATCGGGGGCAGGCGGGTGTAGTTGTGGTGGGGCGGCGGCGAGGAGGTGAACCACTCGAGGCCACCCCCGTCCCAGGGGTTGTCACCGGCCGGGA